>JADJRJ010000014.1 GCA_016712265.1 Gemmatimonadota bacterium
GTCATCCCACACGAGATGAAAGGTGAGTAAGTCTTAGAAATCTGAAACGAACCCTCACCCTCAAGCAGCCCGGCCGCCCAGAACAAATCCTCTTGCTTCACGGCTACTCGTACCCGTTGGATACCCGCGAGGGTGGAGGAGAGGATTGCAGCCCTCTCTCTGTCAGGCGTGTCCCTTACGCCTTGATGACCACCACCGCACGCGGGGTTTTCAGAGCCGGTGGCGACGTCAGGACCGCTGCAACGGAGCGAACGACGCCGGGGACGACCGGTCTAGCACTCCTGGCTGGATTCGAACCAACACCTCCGAGTACCAAAAACTCGTGGGCTACCAATTACCCCACAGGAGTAGAAACGCGCTGATCCGCCAGGATTCGAACCTGAACTAAGAGGGTCAGAACCTCTCGTGCTGCCGGTTACACTACAGATCAATGATGCCGGGCGCCTAGTCCGGCGATTGTGAGCCTCCGTCCTGATTGCTCCGTCAGGAGAGACTCACGGCAAGGTCCCTGTCGGGAAACCAGCACGGGCGGAAGGGATCGAACCTTCGTTAGAGGTTTTGGAGACCTCCACCTAGCCACTAGCGCCCATATGAGCCGTTACGTTGCCGGGATTTGAACCCGAACCTCCGCTGATTAGGCGTGCTCTTCCCATTAAGCTACACCGTAACGGCCGTGCGCGACAGTCATACCCGCTGGGCCCATAGATATCGCGGGCAAATCGCCCGGGGCTGATCAGGCGCCCGAACCGGCGGTCATAGGAAGCGCCACCGCTGTCACAGAGCCTCAAGAGAGAATCGAACTCTCGACCTTCTCCTTACCAAGGAGACGCTCGTACCACTGAGCTATAGAGGCATGAAGGACGGTCCACACCAGGACTGCCATCCCGATGTCTCGCTCGGGATCGAGGTGGCAGCCCCTCTCCCTCACCGCACGTCCGGGTTAAGGGCCCGCAACTGCGCCTATCCAGAGCGGCTGATGAGATTCGAACTCACGACCTACACGTTGGCAACGTGTCGCTCTAACCAACTGAGCTACAACCGCATAGCGACCGTTCCACTACAGTTGTCCTTGTACGCGATGGCAGGAACGGACAACCGAGCCCGCGCACAAAGCATAGACCTTCTCTGGTTTTATAGCCTATGCGGACACTTCCATCCCAAAGGATAGCCAGACGTGCCCCACGAGCCTCAGGTCGGAATCGAACCGACTCTCTCAGTTTGGAAGACTGGTATGCGACCACTACATCACTGAGGCAGACACTCCGCGTATATGTAATCCCCCGTCGAGGACCCTCCCAAGCCTAGGCAGTTCGCGACCTGACTAGGCAACATTCTCCAACTCGGGCCCGCAGAGCAGAGCCCGGGAGGGAAGGTACCCGGCTTATCGGACCGGATGTGGCGGCCTTGCTTCGAGACCCCGCAGCTGCGTATCACAGCCATTCGCGAGCCCCCGGCAGGAATCGAACCTGCACCCTGCTGCTTACAAGGCAGCTGCTCAGCCAGTACGAGCTACAGAGGCATACAACCCAATTGCGCAGCACCGGGAGGGTCAGAACCGGATCCAAACACCCGCGCGCGGGTGGACTGCAAGTGCCGCTGAGAGGATTCGAACCTCCGACTTCCTCCTCCGGAGGGAGGCGCTCTATTCCCCTGAGCTACAGCGGCATAACGGTGAGGGGGCGGGGAGGATTTGCTTCCTCCAGGGGGACGGCAAGAGTTGCGAATGTACGTCCCCTACCGATGGTTTTGTCACCAGCCGTTTCTCCGGGTGACTAGCCCGGGTCCACGCCGCGCAGCGTGAGTATCTCGACCCCATCGTGCGTTAGGTCCCAGCCTTGCGTAGACCTTGTTCCGCCACCACCACAACCACGACGCAGCTAACGTCGTGGCCCTCACACGTGGACCTACTCGGATTCGAACCGAGAACCCCCTGTTTGCAAAACAGGCGCTCTTCCAATTGGAGCTACAGGCCCAGAGATTGAGTTATCAAGATGTGGCTGCAAGCAGCGGCTTCGTCGTCTCCGACTTGGCGGCCGTCAGCACTTTGTGGAGCTATTATACCCGGTCTAGCTGGGCTTCGTACAAGTGTCTTCGTCGAACTTCCGGGGCGCTTCTGATCCTTCGTTGGCGCCCGAGGCGCCTGGATCGGCCCGTTTGAAGTTCTCCGTCAACACCGTAGGGGCGGAGGGGATCGAACCCCCGACCTGACGCGTGTGAAGCGCCTGCTCGTTCCGCTGAGCTACACCCCTATTCGGAGGAGTCGGGCCCTTACCGGTGGGAGTCACCCCGCCCGGGATCGGGCCCTATCCTCCTGGTCGACCTGTCCACGTGACTAGCGCGACCGTAGTCGACCAACGTAGTTCCGACGGGATTCGAACCCGCAGTCTCCTCCTTGAGAGGGAGGCGAGATGACCAGATTACTCCACGGAACCATGTGGTGTTCAGTTGTGGGGCCTCGCTGCCTGACAGGTACAACCATAGCTCAGCAGGTCCAGCGAGTCAAGCGGTCCAGCTAAGATTTTTCGTTGTCATCGTTGGGCGTGTAGCCCGACACCATGTTGTACCCGACCTTAGCCCAGCCCCACCACCGATTTTCAGCTAGGCCACTGCCTCCTCGGCCCGGTCCAACGTCTCGATCCAGGCCACCAGAACAGCCGCGCACTGCACCAGCTCACGACGCAGAGGAGCCGGGTCAACCTCGTCGGCCGCCTCCCCCACCTCCTCGGCCAGGATCTTCAGCCAGGTGTCGCCCGCGCCGTCCTCCAGCCCGGAGGACTGGCACAGCTCCTTCAGCAACCGCGCCACACGGGCCGCCTCCGGACCACCCGTACCGCTCGGGTGCAGCTGCACACCCCACTTACCCAGCTGGAACAGCCGCTCATCAGCGACATCGCGGAGGACCGCGGCGCGAGAGTCATCAGCAACATGCAGATACGCCATGCAACGTCCTACCCGTGAAATGGGGGAAGGACCGCCGCTCCCCCGAGACGGCGGTCCTTCCCATGAAACCGTCTGACCCCGCTCCCCAGCGGGCCAGACAGCACGTTCTACCCCCCACAACAAGAGACGCCCGAGGGAGGCTCAGGTGGCTCAGTGTGACGTAGGTCACGTACGCCCTCGCGGGCGAAGCGCCTCTATACGTCGACGGAGACCGCCTCAGCGTTACCGGGTTCCGAGGAACACGTTGCAGCAGTCCTACCCGTCACCCAGCGCGCCGCGACATGACCGGCTGACCGCGCCCGGCAAGCTCCTGATAGGCCCTCTGTACGGGATGCGGGATCCGCGCCGTGCCCGGCGGGGGCGCAGGGGCGCGCCGGGCGGCCTTCTGACGCTTCTCCTGCAGGACCTTCTGCTCATCCCAAGGGACGAACCGGTGATCCAGCACGAACGCCCGGATCTCATCGCAAGTCTCGCAAATCCCATCCCCGCACATGCCGGGGATGCGCTTCAGCTCTGCGAACACCGCATAGCAGAAGGCACACGGGCCCGGGATCTTCTCAATCTCATACATACAACTCGCCTCGATCCGCGCAGTCTTCGTGGACAGTCTCGCCGACATCATCCGGATGCTCACGAATTACAACGACCATGTCGCCCAACTCGATGCGACCACCGCAGGGATCACATGAACCGAGGTACTGCGCAGGCGACGGAGACGAGACCACTCGGCCCACTCCACCGTACGGACCAGCGCCTGACCGGCCGGTGCAAATCGCGCACCACGCCGGATTCAGTTCGTGACGGCACTCCTCGTACACCACACTCGATGGATTCGAACGAGATCAGAGCGCCAGAGAACCGTCACGCTCAGGTCGTACCCCCGCTACGCGCTGAAGGGGACCTGCGAGCCGTCTCTTCAGCGCGCATCCACCCACGCTCGTCGAGCCACGACTTCAGCGTCAGAACCGCGAAGACCAACGATGCGGGGAACGGCAGCCCACACGCGATAGCCGCGTAAGCCCACAAGTGGTGACGCTCTCCTGTAAACAACAGAGCGACCAAGATGATCCAGATATTGACCATCCCGAAAGACAACAAGATCCGAAACCACGCATCGATACCGTCCGCCGTCGAACGGAGCGACCTCTCAGGTCCCAGACTCTTCATAACAACTGTCTTACCCCAAAAGAGAGAACACTAGTAATTACAACGGTGTAATTAAAAGGTAATCTCTTCCGAGGTGGAAAGACTCTTCTCCCGCTCCTCCAGCGCGCACAGCCGCCGCACGGTCCGGGCGAAGCACAGCAGCAGCACAACGATCGCCGGTCCAGACACCACGCCCGCCAAATCCGCGAGGATCCCCGGCAGGTAGTTGCCCGGACCGTACAGCAGGGACCAGAGCACCAGGAGCAGGCTCACGAACACCTGCACGATCCGGAACTTGGCGTGCTGCAGGGGCGACACCGACTCCGGAGGAGTACGCCGCAACGACCACACGAGCAGCCACAGCAAGGGGCCAGCACCGGCCACCCACAGCGGGACCTGGAACCACAGGCTATCCACGAAATCGAGGCTCATGTCTTGTACTACCCGACAACCCGGACGCTATCGCCCGATCGCTCCAGGGTGAAAGACACGACGACAGACCCCTCACCATCCCCCTGGATGCGAATGACGTCGTCCGGAACATCCTTGTCGATCGGGTAGAGGTCCAGATCCCACAGCATCTGATGAGCCGCCCGGATGGCCTTCATCGCCTCAGCCCACGCCACCCCGCCCGGCACGCCGTACGTCGGGATCACCCACTCATGCCGCTCGACCGTCACAACCCGGTGTTCGTAACTCGCCACCCTCGCTCCCCTCTCAGACCTGACGTCCAAGAGGAACATGCCAGCGCAGCTCCAGCTTCTCCAAACCAAGTCGATCCGACGAGCGGCCGAAGATCCGACACCGATCGCAGCGCCACACACCCGGATCGACCTCCCGGACCTGCGGCTCCCGCTCGAACTCGCCGCACTCCGAGCACTGATGCCAGTAGATACCCCGACCAGTACCGCCGCACATCGAACACGACCACCAGCCGCTCTCGTCATCCTCCTCCGGCGCCTCGTACACCTCCCCACGCCCGACACACCCGGCGCAGAACCCAGCCGCCTGCTCCAGCATCGACGCCGCATGCAACAACGACAGACCCTCGCGGTACTGCGGACCGACCCGATCCTCATCGCCCTCGCGCATCAGCAACGTCGCCTGACTCCGCCACGCAGTAATCAGGTGGAACAGCGCCCGGTCCGTCACACGCGGACCGGGCGCCACCTCCTCACTTGGCACGCTTCGAGCCCTTCCGCCAGCGCGCATAGAGCCGACCACTCTGGATCGTCGACTCGAACTCCCCGGCCGGACGGAACGCGGTGTTCATCCCCCGAATCGCAGACGCCAGATTCCCGCGGCCCGCCTGGTTCCGATCCGAGACCTCCACCTCGACCCACGCACCGTCATAGGACCGGATCGCCGTCGCGAACTCCGACCACTGCGGCCACGGCTCACCGAACGGACGACCAGCCCGCTCCACCACCGGCTCCGGCGGATCGATCACCGCGACCGCCGTCGTCGGAGCCTTCAACGCAGCCCGACGCGATGCCTCGCTCATCCCCTTGTACGGCCGCCCACGACTATCCGTGCGCGCCCGAGCCGCAGGCGCCGCGACCAGCTTCTCCGCAGAGATCGTCTGCTCCGACCCGACCAGCTCCTCGACCGACGACCACGCCGGAGCAGGATCCACCGGCACCGACTCATCCGACGCCTGCTTGACCGCCAGCGCGAACAACCGCACCTCGTTACCCCGCTGCACCAGACGCGCCTCGAACGACCCGGGCGGGCGATACGCCTTCCCCGACCCCGTGATCTTCTGCGCCAGCCAGTACACCTGCGTCTTGGTCATCCCCTCGACCCGGACCTCGACCCACTCACCGCCGTAGTCCCGACGCAGCATCTCGGCGAAATCCAGATCCGGCTGCGACACCGTCCCCGGCTTGTTCCACTTCGCCGGAGCATCGACCGACGCCACCACCTCCGCCGGAGGCTCATCAGCCAGGAACACCGCGAACAGCGCCGACTTCAACCGGCTCGGCCACTCCTCGACATCAGAGTCCCCGCGCCCCGCCGACCACGGCACCGGCCCCACCGGAAGATCCTCCGCCTCGCCGTTCTTAGCAGAGCCGTAGATCTCCCGAAGCTCCGCCAACACCGACTCGCTCCGCGACGCCGCCGGAACCACCTCCTCACCCGGCACCAGCCGCTCGGGAAACACGATCCCCACCGGCGCGGAAGCGCCCCGCGCCTTCCACCCCGACGCCCACCACGCCAGAGAATCCGCCAGCACCCGATCCTCCGCCGAACCCTCCCCACGCTCCAGCCGATCCAGGAACTCCCGAACCACCTCGGACACACCACTCACCGGGACAACCACCAATCTGTCAGATCAGGAACTCGCGGAAAAACCGAAAAAATCACCTAATCCGAAATCGCCACCCTCGCAAACAACCGACCACCCCGCACCGCCGCCTCGAACTCACCCGGCGCAAACCCCCGCACCGAACCGTGAATCTTCGAAACCCAGTTGTGCAGGAACGACGGCCCCACCTCACCCGGCGCGACCAACTGCACCCACTCCCCACGAGCACCGCGAATCGACAACGCGATCCCCCGGTACTCCTCGAACATCACCGCGTCAGCCCGGCGCCCGGGAGCAGGCAGCTGCACGATCAGCGACGCCCGCTTCGGAGGCTCCGCCCGGCGACGCGGCGGAGCCGCGCAGACCGGAGAGTCGAACAGCGGAGCCAGCAGGACAGAGAGAGCCTGCTCCTCAGGCGTCGCCGAGCCATCCTCCACGCGCCACGACAAGAGCATGTACGCCTGCTTCAGCAGGTCCGTGTCGGGTTCCATGGCGCCGTCCTACCCGACCTCACCGAAGTCGCCAACACGACAGACGGCACGCGCCATTACGGGGGAGCAGCGGTTAGAAGCCAGAGATCCAAGAGCAAGAGAGCAGAGATCCAGGAGTCAGGGGGCCGAGAGTCGGGAGCCGGGGGGCAAGGGGGCCTGAGTCTGTCAGATTGCTATCTGGTGGAAATTGTAAAAAATTTCCCTCCTACGGTGGCGGCCCCGCGAGAGGCCCAGAGCACTAGTGGTTTTCCGGATCCGGGCCCAGCGGCACGGGGAGGAGCACGCGGCAGGCACGCGCGCACCACACGGCAGGGCACAGGGGAGGAGCGCGCGGCAGGCACGCCGTCCCACACGGGCACGCACACGGCAGGGCACAGCACCACGCACAGGGGCGCGCACGCGCGTAGGAATCGTCAGGCACACGCACGCACACAGGGATGAGAACGGCGCACGCACAGGGGCGCACGCACGGCAGGGCACAGCACCACGCACGGCAGGGCACAGCACCACGCACGGCAGGGCACAGGGGCAGGAATCGTGCGCAACGCACGGGCACGCACAGGGGCACGCGCACGGGCACGCGCACGGGCACGCGCACGGGCACGCGCACGGGCACGCACAGGGGTGTGATTCGCCCCACACACGCCCCCCGTACGGGCAGGGGCACGCACACACAGGGGCACACACAGGGGCACACACAGGGGCACACACACGCCCCCGTACGGGCAGGGGCGCACACAGGGGCACACACAGGGGCACACACAGGGGCACACACAGGGGCACACACAGGGGCGCACACAGGGGCGCAGGAACAGGCCCCCGTACAGAGGCCCCCGTACAGAGGCCCCCTGCAGGGGAGGGCCCGAATAAAGGCCCCCGAATAAAGGCCCCCTTTCGGGGGCGCAGAAAAAGGGCCCTAAAAAAAGGCGCAAAAAAAGGCGCAAAAAAAGGGCCCTCCCAGAGGGAAGGCCCTTTTTCAGAAACGCGATTCAGGAGGAGGACGCCCGCCACGCCCACAGGGGCGACCGGCGCTGGGCAGCGGCGATATCGGCGGAGGTGGGAGCACCCGCACGGCGAGGCTTCGGGGCCCGGAACCGGGGACCAGGGGAGGCACCCGGACGGACCTGGTGGCGAGGCTCCCACCCCACGGGGGAGGCATTCAGCGGGAAGTCGTCAGCCGGAGCAGGGGCAGCCGGAGCAGGGGCAGCCGGAGCAGGGGCAGCAACCGCGTCCGTAGCGGCCACCAGGGCGTCGGGGGAGGCCAGGAACGCACGCCCCCGGAAGGCCAGGCCGAACAGAGCCGGACCCCCATCGCAGGGGCGCACCACCCGCACGGTGACCTCGGAGCCCCGGCACAGGGTGACCTCCGAGCCCCCACCCACGGGGCGCACCCGCAGGGGCGAGGTGAGGGGCAGGGACACC
Organism: Gemmatimonadota bacterium; assembly: GCA_016712265.1. Classification (NCBI taxonomy): domain Bacteria; kingdom Pseudomonadati; phylum Gemmatimonadota; species Gemmatimonadota bacterium. Next base: position 8,308 of record JADJRJ010000014.1, read on the forward strand.
GGGGTGGAGCGGACCTCGTAGCCAGCGAGCGCGTTCATGGGGGACCTCCAGGTGGGGCGGTTTTTCGCTTGCAGAGCAAGCATAGCACGCAGAGGCAAGCACGGGCAAGCCGGGGAGCGTGATCCGCACCACACCCCCCGGCAGGGGCCCGATCAGGCAGGGGCCCGATCAGGCAGCCGCACCCCAGACCAGCTCCTCGGCCCCACCCGGCAGGACCGCGTAGACCGCGACCGGAGCGCCGAACTCGTCCGAGCATTCCCGCCGCGCGGCCAGGGGCGAGGCAGCCGCGACCAGGACCGACTCGTCATCGCCCGATTCGAGATCGACGACCACGACCCGGAAGGGGAAGTCCTCGTGCGCGACCCGGACCGACGCGGCACCGGCGGGGATCCGGGGATCCGGAGCGGCAGGGGCGGCCGGAGCCGGGGCGAGCAGAGTCGCAGCGACCGGGCGGATCGGGATGACCGGGGCGATCCGCACCGGGACGACATCGGCAGCCGGGACAACCGCCCGGTCGTCGACGAACGCCCACGCGGCACCCGATCCGGCCAGCAGCGGGAGCGAGGGAGCAGCAACGACGCGACGGCGAGCCGGGGCGCGGAAGCCGCGACGGGTGCGGGTCGAGGTGAGCATCTTGGACCTCCAGGAGGAGCGGGGCTTTTTCGCTTGCAGAGCAAGCAAAAGCAAGCGGAGCCGATGTGATCCGCGCCACACCGGCCCCGCGAGCGATCAGAACGGGCCGGAGCCGACCGGGCCCGGGACGACCCGCGGGTCATCCGAGGGGCCCGCACCGAACGGGGAGAACGGCACCAGCGGGAGGTCATCGGAAGCCCACACCGAGCAACCGGGGGCGCATTCGACCCCAGCGGGAGCGCCGCAGTCATCGCAGGCGGCAGCACCGGAGAAATCGACCACGGGGAGTTCGAGAGCGGCGACGGGGAGAGCAGACATTTCGGGCTCCAGGGGGGAGGAGGGATTTTCGCTTGCAAAGCAAGCATAGCAACCGCAGCAAGCAAAAGCAAGCGGCCCCGGTGTGACGTGAACCACACCGGGGCCGAGCGATCAATCCGCGGCGACGCCGACCAGCGCGTCGGCCGGGATGGGTGCGGAAACCCGCAGCGAGCCGACCACGACGACGAACGGCACCCCGTGCACCGAGCCGGAAGGCCACACGTGCGAGACCACGCCGACCTCGGGGCGATCGGAGAGCACCACGCCAGCGGGCAGGGATTCGGCGCGGACCCAACGGGCGGCAGGCAGAGCGGACATCGTGGACCTCCAGGGAAGCGAACCAACCAACAGCGCAAGCATAGCATGCGCAGCAAGCAAACGCAAGCGGCCCCCACCCGCGAGGGGCAGGGGCCGCGAGCCGGGGCGCCTAGCCCCAGGGGAGACCGCGCTTCTCGGCGCACACCGGGCCGTAGCCGACCTCCACCGACCGGCCCGCCTTGTCGTCGGTCAGCAACCGCGAGCAGAACACGCACCGGCCGACCACGCGCCCGATCCGACCCACCAGCTCGGCCGGAGCCGGAGCACCACCGGCGAGCACGCGGGAGGCCAGGCCCCGGTACTGCCAGACCAGATCCGCACCATCCCGGATCGGGGAGACCAGCTCGTGGGCGAACAGCCGATCCGAGTGCCGCGCGGGGGTGACCTTGTAGAGCACCTCGCCCAGATCTCGCCAGCAGCGGGGAGCCGAGCCGGAGCAGGGGCCGGAGCCTCAACCACCGGGGCCGGGACGAACTCGCGAACCGAAGTCACGACCGGAGCGGTGATCGCCACCGGGCCCTTGCAGACCCGGACGACCTCGATGGGGTGGCGGACCTGCACCCGGTCCCGACCGAACCCGTGGGAGCAGCGACCGCAGACGACGTCAGACATTTGGACCTCCAGGAGGAGCGGGGCTTTTTCGCTTGCAGAGCAAGCATAGCAACCGCGGCAAGCAAAAGCAAGCACGGGGGGTGTGACGTGAGCCACACCCCCCGCGGGAGCGATCAGACCAGCTGCAGGTCGACCAGCTGCTGGTACGCGCGCCCCGACACATCGATCTGGCCGAGGTCGTGCAGCACCGCGAGCGTGTCGAACAGGCCCGGGGTGACCACCGCGCACCGGCCCTCGCGAGCGCAGTCGATGATCATCTCGACCAGGTCCTCGTCGAAACCCAGCTCGTCGCCGAGATCGAACAGCCGAGCCTTGGCGACCCGGGCCGAGCCGATACCGGGCTCGTCCTCCATCGCCAGGAGAACGTCCAGGCCGAGCGAGAACAGCTGGGCCTTCGCCTCGTCGATGGGCAGGTAGATCGAGTAGCGCGACATTGTGGACCTCCAGGAAGGGAACCGAACTAACCAACAACACAAGACTAGCACGCGGAGCAAGCAAAGTCAAGCGGGAGGATCACTCCCAGGGGAACCGGAAGACCGCACCCTCGGCGCGCAGCGCGACCAGCACGTGGATCACGCGCGTCTCGTCGTCGCCACGCACCGAGCCCAGCTCGGCGAGCGCGACCCGCGCAGCCTCCGCCACCGCCGAGCCGTAGTGCCAGCAGCCGCGCGAGTGCAGCCCACCGCCGCCGACGCAGACCCCGCCGCCCTGAATCGCCCGACCGCACATCTCAACCTCCGAGGATCCGAACCAACACACAGAGCATAGCACGCGAAGCAAGCAAAGTCAAGCGGGGCCCCATCCCGAGGGACAGGACCCGCGAGCCGATCAGGCCGCCCAGAGCGGACGGCCGTCGTCATCGAGCAGCACGACCACCCGCAGACCCCACGCGGAGTCCGACAGGCCGAACCCGACGGAGCCGTTCGCCGACTCGATGGCCAGGTGCTGGTCCCGGACCTCGAACAGCATCTGAGCCAGCCGGGCGACCGCCTCGTGACCAGCGCGCCGGACCTTGCGGTCGTCGACCGGCAGGAAGACCTCGGCCGACGCCTCCCCGACCCGGACCACTACCGGAGCAGCGAACAGCGCCGCGACCGGCGAAGGCAGCACGAGCGAATCGCGCGCACCGTTGACGGAGAAGAAGACCAGCTCGGCGGCGTTGACGATGATCACGGGGACCTCCAGGTTGAAAGCTGCGAACCGAGTGGCAGGCGAGGGGGTCGAACCCTCGTGCGGGCTATCATCCGCAAGGAAACCGTCGTGTTGTCCCTGCCTCGACCTTGCACAGCAAGCATAGCACGCACAGCAAGCAAAAGCAAGCGGCCCCCGCCGGAGCAGGGGCCGCGAGCCGATCAGAACAGGGGAGCCGCCTGGGCGAGCAAGCCCAGCAGATAGACCACCAGAGCCGAACCGAGAACCACCGCCGTCGTGCGCATCAGGCGCAGCTCCTGACCCGCAGGACCGGAGCGTGCCCGTGCCGCATGACCACCCGGACGTCGGCGAAGGGGAGCACCTCCCGCAGCTCGTCGGCAGCCGCCTCGGCCTGCGCCCGCTTCGCGGGGATCGGGCCGGTGCACTCGACCTTGATGTTGTGGACCTGAACCTTGTTCCTCATCGTGTTCGCCATGACACAACAGTAGCACGCGGAGCCAGCAGAGTCAAGCGGAGCCAGCAAAGCAAGAGGGCCCCCACCCGGATGGGCAGGGGCCACAAGCGCGAGGGACTACTCCTCACCGCAGAATGGCAAGTGCAACATCATCGCCTTGTCGAGCGCACGCGTCGGAGTGAACCGCTTGAAGGTCGTCAAGTCGATCTCCAGGTAGCCGATCACCTTCTCCTTGCACTGCGGGCAGTTCACGTACACCTCCAGCGACCCGGGGCGGTCCTGGTAGTGCCCGTACTTCCGCGCCGCGCGGGCGACCACGAGCATGTCCTTCTTGGTGACTGCCTTGGCTCCGGTGTTCGTCATGACACTACAGTAGCACGCTGGTCCAGCAAAGTCAAGCGGCCCCCACCCGGATGAGGGCAGGGGCCGCACGCGCGACGGTCAGACGGCCTTGCACGGCTCGTAGCCCTCGGCGCCCACCGTCGGACACAACGGCTCGCCGTCCGGGTGCGAGAACGTGTTGTGCAGGTACCGCCCGTGGCAGGCGGTCGGGCGCTGCTCGATCACGCGTCCGCCGCACTCCTCGCACACCCACGCGGGCAGGCGCAGGTCGTCCAGCGACGCGTAGGTCGGCATGCCCTCGAAGTCGACCAGGGCGTACGGCCGACTGTTGCGGACCGTCATCGCCTCGACCGTGACCCGAGTCCACGGCTCGCACGACGGCAGGTCGGCGGTGTGGAAGTACGCGTCGAAGGGAGCCTCCCAGTCGGGGCCGGGCTTCATGCTGAAGTCGATCGAGGTGTTCGTCATGTCACTACACTACCACCCTTAGCAAGCATTGTCAAGCGGCCAGCTCGAAGCCGAGCGACACGTAGATCTCATCAGCCACGGCCTGGAAGTCGAACGACCGCCCGGACGACCTGGCCGTCACACCACGCGCATGCGCGCGATGGCACGACAGACAGATCCGATGAGGCAAGCGCGATGGCACCAGGTTGGACTCGACCAACAGATGTCCCCAAGGGCACGTCGTCTTGCTCGCATTCCCGCGAGGGCCGCGATTGATGTTGACCCGCTGGGTCACAGCCTCCAGGTGATCGAACCGAGCACACGCGCGATGCGGACACGTCGGACCACCCGCGCAGGGATAGTCGGCGAACGAATGGCAGAGATGATCGGGGACATACCCTGCGGGCAGAGGTCCACCGATCGTCTCGAACACCAGCCGATGCACTAGCCACACACGGCCGTTGAACTTCACGTTGCCGTAGCCAGTGCGCTGACCGATAGCGCCAGTCCAGACCCCACAAGCGGACTCGTATCCCAGATCCCGTGGCTCCAGCCGAGCGAGTACAGAGTCAAAGGATGTCATACAACAGATACTAACACTTGAAGATAGTGCTGTCCGCTCATGTGATCCCCTCCTGAAGACGGGGTCTCCTACCCGGCCGCGCCTCGCGACGCGCCGAGCAGGAGCCTCCAAGATCAGCGAGCGACGTCGCCCACGTGGTACTCGTGCGCGTCCCAGTCCTCGGGGTCGAGGATCGGCTCATGCGCCTTGCCGTCCGGGCACGACGCAGACCCACCACGGTCGGTGGAGAGCATGCCGATGTCATCGAGCGCGACCTCGACATCCAGACCGCACAGACGGCACGCGGTCTGACGCACGGTCGGGACCTCTGGCTGCAGCTCCTCGTCGTAGTCGCGCCCGGACGCGGCCAGGGTGTCGAGCCACTCCAGCCCGACCCGAGCGATCTCGATGCCGTCGGTGTCGTCGCGGTGATCCTTGATCACGACGAACGACTCGGTGTAGCGGGAGAGCTGCCACGCGCCATCGATGGCGGACGCGATGTCGGCAGCGATCCCGCCGTAGCCACGCGGGTCGGTCTCAGGAGCGAAGGTGAAAGCGAAGGCGTGCGGTTCGGTGTTCGTCATGACACAAGACTAGCACGCAGAGCCAGCAGAGTCAAGCGAGGAATTGAAGTCAACGACGAGACTGGTAGTGACAAATCGCAAGTACAAGATCACTGACACCAGCTCTGACCAGCAACTTCCCAGATCATGGGAAGTACAACAGGTCAACATCCCCAACAAGTACGCGGGTCGTTAGCACCGGACAACGACCCGCGTACTTCTTGCCCAAAGTGAGAGGCAAAATCGGTCAACATCTTCGAGATTCGCCGCGAGTTAAGCGCCACGGCGACGATTAACTCGTGAGTTCGTGCACAAAGTCGTCAACCCGGGACGGACAGACTACTTCCGTCGTCGAGGGGCGAGCGCCGCGTGGACGATGCCGACCACCACGGACACGGAGAAGAACGAACCGATGAGGAATGCTCCAAGAGGATGCGTCACAGTAAAGACAGTAGCAAGCTAGGCCAGCAAAGTCAAGCGCCGGACCCCTGAGGAGCCCGGCACCGACGGAAACGCACAGGTCAGCCGGTCTTTGACCGGGTCGTCTTGGTCGAGGACTTGGTGGCAGCCTTCGCGCGCCCGGCCTTCGCAGCAGCGGCAGCCGCATCGGCCTCCCGCTTCAGACGCGCAGCGTTGGCCGAGTCCTGCCTGTCCGCCGACCCCGTACCGAGCCCACCACGCTGCACGGTCGGAGAACCCGCAGGCAGCGGAGGAGTCGTCACCGGACCGGCCGTCTTACGGGCCTGAGCGGCCTGTGTGGACGCAGCAGCGCGCACCCGGGCCGAACCCACCGTCGGCTCCCGTACGACCAGCACAGACGGCGTCCGGGGCGGAGAGGCAGGCTTCACCACGTACACGACCGACGGGGAGTGCCCACGGCGATGCGAGCGGTGATAGCCCCAGTCAGGATCAGAGTCCAGCTCCTCGCCGACGTCAGGCACATCCGCCCACGACGGAGCGCTGACCAGCGCGAACCCACGAGGCAAGGCTCCCTGAGCACACACCTCATCGGAATAACGCACCATATCCCGGTCGAAGAGATCCTCCACGTCGTCAGGGATCTCCGGACCCGCGCAATACACGACAGGCTGCGCAGAAGCGCCACCGCACGCGGTGATCAGAGCCAGAACGCGAGAAACTACTGTGGTGTCCGCCATGAGGTAACACTACCCAGCAAAGTCCAGCGCGAGCAAGCACGATGCAGAAACGTCAGACGAGATCGGGGAAAGTGCGAGGAGCTGCGCACGCCTGCGAGGTATCCCCAGGTCACGAGCAGGTCAGTCCGTCGCAACCCAGCCCACGAGCACCGCCAGCGGGATCGTCCACCACCCAATCAACGACCACAACCACATCACAAACGCACCCACCGCGATCACACACCCCAGGACCACAGCGATCGCCAACACACCCGCGACAACCTGCAACCCACGACGCAGTCCGGCACGAGCCAGAACCTGACCCGCCTGCCTCAACCCACGACAACCACACCCCGTGACCCGACACAGCGTCGGACCAACCTCCGTCGTCAGAGCCACGACCAAAGCCACCGGATACAGAGCGACCATCACCGGCAGAAGCCACGGCCTCGGCCGTGGTGGAGGCGCTGGCTCACGAACACCCTCATCCAGCGCAAACTCGATCTCCGCCAGGCGCCTGACGGCGACGTCGTCAAAGCCCGGAAGGTCAGCGACAGCAAACAGTGGAGGGACCAGCCGATCCTCCGGAGTGCAGTCCGCGCACATCCCACACGGCCGATCGACGAGAGACAGAGAGCTACAACCGAACTCACTGATCCGCTTGAGCTGCTCCTCCGAATGGACAGGCAGCAAGGTGCGCGCAGCCTCCACCGCACCCTCGTCCGGCTCCTCGCCCAGCTCGCGAAGACGCTCGATCACCGGCTCCAGCTCGGCGCGCGCCGCCTCGACCTCCTCCAGATACGCCCGACGCCGCTCCGCGCGCGCCGCCTCGACCGACGCCCAAGTCGACGCAGCCGTCGCCTCCAGATTCCCCACCCACTCCTCGAACGGCTCCGGCTCATCCGGACCGATATACGACGTCGAGATCGAACCCGGAGCGATCGTCATCATCTCGACCGCCTGCCGCGAACACGCCTCGCACGACGTCCCCACCGGCACCGCATGCGAGAACACCGCGCCGCACCCAAAACACACCGTGGCGCTCGTCATGACCCAGTTCTACCCGACCCACTCATCAGCACCAACCCGTCGACCGATCCAGCTCCCGCATGAAACGCGACAGGGCCACGGCGATCGGCACACCAACCACCGTGGCCCCGACGACCACTCCCAGAGCAAACAACCTCACACAGGAGTCCTACCCCTGCACCTGACCACCCAGGAACACCCGCGCCGCATCCACCCGAGGCTTCTGGATGAAATCGCCCCGGAAGACCACCGCCAGGTCCGACACCTCGTCAGCATCACCGTCATAGCGCGCCGCCTTGAGCACCCGCGCCGTCGCCAGCGCACGCTGCCGAGCAGCCGCCAACACCATCGGCGCCGACAGACCCGACAGGTCCTCCGCCGACACCGTGATCGGCCGAACAGCCTCGTCCAGCTGCGCATGCGCCGTCAGCAGCTCAGCCGCCAGCGCCTCCTTCTGCCGCAACACCTGATCCACCGCCGCAGCAGCCTCACGCTCGGCCTCGTCGAGGATCGCATCACGCTCCTGCGCCGCAGCCAGCAACCGCCGAGCCTGCACGGACACCGTGTCCTGCAGCTCGGCGATGCGCGCCTCCAACCGCGACACCGTCTCCGGATCAGCCTGACCCTCCACCGCAGCCCGACCGACGATCTCGCGCACCGTCGCCAGATCGTCATCCAGACCCGGATCACGCGACTTGCCACCAGCGAAGATCTGCACCTGCGCGACATCGGCCGAGACCTCACGGAACGACCGGCCAGCCGCCATCGACGCCTCCACCGCCTGCACCTGCGGCGGCATCGGAGCCGGATCGGTCAGCACCTCCTCGATCGACACCGGAGCAACAGCCAGCATCTGCTCGTCGATCTGCGCCGCCGACGGACGCGCACCCTCGTGCCCGACCAGCCAGTCGAACCACGCGACACCGCGAGGGGTGAACGACTGCTCAGCCCACGCGCGCGGCGATATCACGCCGAGCCCCGAGACCTCCTCGTACGCCACCTTGATCCGCCGACCCTCGCGCTGCGCGTCGACCAGCGTGTCGAGCAGCCGACCGCCATGACCGTTGACGAACTGATTCTCCGGACGGGTGACCGGCTGCCTACACCCACAGCGGCAGAGCCCGCTCTCCCACGTGATGCGAACCGGATCGAGGGACGACGTCATGAGGCAGCTCCTGCACAGCTAGATGGACCTTGATCTTTTGGCCGCCAGGCCGGAACACCGCCCTGCGACCACGCTCGTGTCCTGGTCTGAGGTGATACCCGACGACGACCCCGCGCATGATTACCACGCCCCGGACGCTCGGCCATCCAGCGCAGGAACACCTGAGCATCCCAGAGCCGCTCGCCTGAGCAGGACCGATGGGTCTCCACCGGGGGAGGCGCAGCACGGCGAGACACCCACGCGCGCCACGTCGACGGCTGGACACCGAGCAGAGCACAGACCTCACTCGTCGACAGCAGACCACCGTCCGGAACCACTCAGAGGTCTTCGACAAAAAGCAGCGGCACGCTGCCACACTCGAGTATCAAGTCATCGACGAAACAGCCCTGGCCACACCACCGAATCGGGGCCTGGCCAGGGGAAACTCACTCGAACTCACCGCGCTGCAGGCGGTCCAGCGCGAAGATCATCGTGCTGTTCAGACCGTAGTAGAAGTGCAGAGCCTGAACGAACGACATGCCCGGCATGAAGAAACCTGTCATACCAGACAGTACCCAATCACACCGGGTGGACCCACGACTCGGGGTACGACCCGAGGTCGTAGGGCATGCCCGGCCGGAACGAGGGGCGCACCTGCACCCACACCGTGCCCGGACGCTCGCCCACGTAGTCGGGCGCAGGGATCCGGACCACCGACTCCAGCTGGTCACCGTAGACCGAAGCGAAGATGTCGACGCCAGTCTCGGGGTTGATCACTCGCACGCTGTTCGTCATGCCACTACAGTAGCAAGCGAGGCCAGCTCTGTCAAGCTGGCCTCGCCGAAGTGGATGAATCAGCCGCGCTCGTTGATGCGGTCGTAGGCGCCGAGCAGCGCCAGACCCACCGGGATGATGCCGACCCGGTCACGCGTCTCGACCGACACCAGGCCGTACTCACGCGTGGTCTGAGCGTCGTACTCGATCTTGAGGTCGGCCAGCCGGTCCTCGATGTGCGGCTGGAGGACACCCATCACGATCCAGAACTCGCGAGGAGTCACCAGCAGGTTGAACTCGAAACCCTCCTCGCTGGACGAAGTCTGAAACGGAGCGAACGCAGTGTGCGCTTCGAGCGCGTCCAGGAACGCAGAGGTCGAGGTGATGGATGCGAAGTCCTTGGTGTTCGTCATGCCACTACAGTAGCAAGCGAGGCCAGCTCTGTCAAGCTGGCCTCGCCTGGTCAATCCGCCCACTCCGGACAGTCGCACGGGAGCGGACCATCGAAGTCA
>JADJRJ010000015.1 GCA_016712265.1 Gemmatimonadota bacterium
TGGATAGTGTTCTCATCCTCCTCGCCGAAACGTACGCGGGTGCCCTCGAACGACAGCCGTCTCGATGAAGACAGCATGCCCTCCCAACCTTCAGGCAGATCCGGAATAGCTTTCACAATGCTCATCTCTCTCCTCGGGACCGGGCCGGTTAATAGCTACTATAGCGGGCCGAAGTAGGGCCGTCTAATCCTCAGAGAAACGGGGCGCCTACCTGAGGGAATAGGCGCCCCGCTCTCTTCAGGCAGCCGGAACCAAAGGGACCGACCGCAGTTCCCCGCTGGGCGTGTACAAGTGGGGCCACGCCTCCCGCGCACGCGCCGCGTGCCTTCGCTACGCGGAGGAACAGGATGGGGTGGCGGTCCGCATCCGCGTGCTCCATTCCTCCGGCTCGCAGGTACAGGCCCCTCCTTCAGCCGGGCGTCGGTGACAGACGCGTCGGCGGGTGCGGCGGTGGGCGGCATGTGTGCAGGCCCTCGTACTCGGCTGCCAGTTCGAGCGCAGCCGTGAGCCGGACGGGCGAGAGTAGCTCCCGGTCCATCACCTTCTTCCGGAGTAGGAAGTCCTCGATCACCAACGCCGCGCCATGCCAGTTCGACAGGACGTCGGCAATCAGAGTGCGGATGCAACGTCGCTCCTCCAACGCAAGGTTCAGCGCTTTGGGAGCCTTCCCGTTCGGCGTGACCGGGATGCACGGATCTGGCCGTTTGCGCGGTCCAGAATGTTGGTCAGGATGGGGACCTCAGGGTCCACTAGTGCCTCGGGGTTGCACTACCATCCGTGACCACCCGGTCGTACCGCCCGGGTCAATGCTTATCACCGTGGGGGCGGTGACGAGTTCCACAGTTCCTGCCCTTCTAAGCAACTTTGGGGGAGCCACTTTTGTCGGGCTCGGCGCCGTCACCGTCCTTTCCGCCCTCAGGGCCTTTCCGAGCTGCTGGGCCGTAGACACAAACAGGCGCCAAAGCTCGAAGGCGTGCTGATGGGTCAGCGTAACCGCGGTGGTAACGCCACGATCGACGCGCGGGACGGTACGAGTCAGCGCCGAGTGCGCACCACGCGGAACCCGACCTCGGAAGCGATGTCCAGCGTGCTACTCTGCTCGTCGATCATTCGCCAAACTCCCCATTCGCGGAGCAGCTGGAGTACTGCCCCTCGGCTTCAGTTCGGGCAATTTCTGTCGCCCCGGAGGATGACGCACTCAATCTTTCCAGAGCCAGACGTCGCGTGACGTAGTGCTAAGCCAGGATGCATCCACATCGCGATAGACCAGGAAGGCGACGTCGCGGAACGACCCCGGCGGTGCGGAAGTAGACGGTCGCGCGCCCTTCCCCTCGACGCGTAACCTCGTCGCGCGGATGCGGCGCGCGACTCGGACGCCGCAGTAGTTCCTGGACTACTTGGAGCGCCACATCCTGCCAGAGCGGCGACACCGAGCAACAGTAAAGCAATCCTGTTCATGCTGCTTCCAACTCCTCAAGATATTCGACGCCGCGACGCACGGCCTCTGCCTTGGTGTGCTCGTTCCAGAACTCGCGTGGTTGGTGCAGGGAGCTTCTTCATGTGGTCGGTACAGAACGGGCGCCCGGGGGCACGCCCGTCCCGCACCTTGTAGCAGTACACCTCACGTGTCGGCCAGCCTCTGGTGCCAGGCGAGAGCCATGGCTGCGGTCTGCAGCAGCTCCGCCATGAGCTTCTCGATGTCGCCGTTGTCGTAGGTCATCGCCCGCGCGACCTCGCCCAGCTCCTCCACGAGGATCGGCAGGCAGCCCGCGTCATCGCGCACCAGCGGCGTCTCTTCGACGCCGTGGCGGCGACCGCCCGCCGCATCTCGGCGCGGAGCGCGTCGATGGCGGCCGGCGAACCACGTCCGATCGACATCCATCACGCCACCGTCATCTCGTCGCGGAAGTAGTCGATCATCGGCACGAACGCGAGATGGTTTCGCGGGGACCCGGTAGCGCACCAGGGTCTCCTCCAGCGCCTCCATCACCAAGTCATACGCGCGACCGACGTCGGCGGGGGTTGGCGGAGCTCGACCAGGGACGCGGCCGCCCGCTCGTTGACGCCGCGTCGCACGCTGATCAGCAGGGTGGCGAGAACGCGCTGGCGGATGTCGTTCAGGTCGCGCCCTCGAACAGGCGCCAAACCAACAGGCAGGTGCAGCCGGACGTAGAACAAGTCCGTGAACATCGCCCAGATGGCGTGGGCGACAGGGGTGGATCATCCGGCGGCGGTCTCCCGGCGACCATAAACGCCGGGAACAGCAGACGCGGGTGGACGCCCACGATCTTCAGCGCCTCGGTAGGCGGTCCAGATCCTCGATGGCCGGCAGTACTTCTCATCCGGCTCGGCAGGCTGCGGCTCCTCACGCCCGGCAATGAGCGAGCGCAGCGCCTGGTAGGTGGCGAACTGCAGCGCGCATGACGCGCACACCACCAGGAAGACGAGGATGACGAGATGGACGTGGTGCTCGCGTGCTCCTCCCGGCGCGACGCGCGCCGTGGCGATCCGCCAGCCGCAGGCGGGGTGGATGGGCCGGACGACGCCGGGCGTGGCGACTTCCCACTCGGATGAGGGCACGCCCTCGCGCTCGAACTCGTCGACGCAGGCCCGGATGGAGCAGTAGCGGTCCGACGCCTTCATCAGGCAGCGGTTCGCCGCGTAACGAACCAGGCGGAAAGCGTCGGCGATAAGCTCCGGTGCGCCAGCAGGTGGCGTGGCCCATACTCCCCAGGCGCGCGCCAGCGCGGCGAATACCCCGCGCCATTCCATTTGCGCCTGCGTGCAGAGCCGCATGCCCGCCAGGTTCAACAGCGTCTTCATGTCGACCCGCATGTGGACCCGGGTCAGGATGTTCGTCGGCAGGAGTCCGCGTGCGTCCTCGCCAGCGTGCCCGGGTGATGAGGAACGGCCACAGATCGGTCGACGACGTTCGACGCGACATCCCCGGATGTTCCGCCAGAGCGCTCCTTGGCGGCGTGCGCGCGGGTCGACGCCCAGCTCCTCCATATCAGCGCGGAACGCGCCACTCCTTCGTCCCCGCGAGCGGGGTGGGAGCTTCACGCTTGTCGTGGATCTTGTCGCGACAGCGAACCGCGCGACTCGCGCGCGTAGGTCGCCGTGCGAGTCCAGACGAGGCGGTGCGTGAAGGCACAGGAGACGTTCTCAGGGTGCGATCGACCGCCGGATCCATTCCAGCGGCGTCTCACTCAACCACGACACCGTGGCCGCGTGCCAAGCTTCCAGCGCTCCTCGTCGGTGACGCGGTCCAGGCTCGTCAGGTTCCGCCCGGTGTGCGCGCGGCGACCATCGCCGTGACGCCGAGCAGGTCAGGCGTCACCATCGACACCGTTACTTTGGGCTTGCGCCGGGTCGCGTGGCGTGGCGCGCCACATAGCGACGTCAGCCCACTTGCGCAGCGTTCCGGCGCGTCGACCGCGAGGCGGAAGTAGGTTGTTGGTGAGTTGCTGTTCCGCGTCAGTCCACTCGTCGTCAGGGTCCGGCGGGTCGACGTAGTCCCCGCTCAGCAGGTATAACCTAACGGCATTTCTTGCCTCCGATGTGCTTGTGTGCGTTCCAGGCGCAATCGGATCTTACCTTACCGCGTACGCCGCTCAAGCAGCCCGGCGCGACAACCACTCGCTGGATGTGAGCAGCTTCGGCAGTCTCGTTCCTCCAGTCCTCTAGTTGCTGCTCCCTGGTACCTCGGTAGTGGTCTACGTCGTCACAGTGGAGGCATGGGCCGCGCCTCCTTCCTTTTGGGTGACCTCGGGACATAGCTCCTCCTTACAAGAGACGCGGACCGCTGAATTGTTCGACCGATACCCCGGCTGCCCACAGCTGACCAACGCCATCGGCTAACCGGTACGCATCCCCATACACAACCCGGACGATGCCGGTGTTGATGGATGCGCGCACGCACGTGCGGCAGGGCGCGTTGCGTCGCGTAGGCGACGCTCCTTCAGCCCCTCCGTGCGCGCCGGGCGGCGTAGGCGACCGCGTTAGCCTCCGCGTGCACCGAAGCCGTACAGGGCGCCTCCGGCCCGCAGGCGCAGTGCGGGAGCCCGCGCGGGGCCCCGTTCCGCCCGGTCGAGAGGATGTTGTCGCCGAGCACGAGCGCCGCACCCACCTTCAACCGGCCACAGGTAGACCGAAGGGACGCCACGACCGCATGCAGGAACATCTGCTCGTCATGCGTAATCCGTTTCGTCATAGTTGCGCTTCCTCCGATCTACCTTCGGGCTGTGGATGCCCTCGCTGCACGCGCGGGCGGTAAGTCATGGTGCACCATGTCATACCAGAGCCCGGTTACCTGTAGCCTGTAGATCCGCCAGCCGCAGTGCTCGCAATCAAATATGTCCTTCTCACGCAGCCTCATCGTCTCCCCCGTCATCATCTTGCTGCTGCAGAACAATCAGGCTGCGGACCGCGAGCGAGACCCCGAACCCGCCCCGGCGCTTCAGACCCGTGCATACCACCACGTCCTCGCCCGGCACAATCGACTCCACGCGCTCTTTGAAGCGCGGGAAGTCCCAGCGGTTGAGGCGGAGGTAGACCTCATCGTCGCCATCATCGTAGCAATGGAGCGTGCACGACTTCAGCAGTGGTTAGGGTCGCGAGTTGCGGCGAGGGATGTCCTCGACCGAGTCCCCAGTGCGCGCCGCTCATCCTCGATCAGGTCGCGTACTCAATCGCGCGGACCACACCCATCAGGTGATCTTCATGTCCCGTATCGACGCCGCGCGGGATCTCGTGGCTGCGGCGGGTCGGCGCCGGAATGCCTCGGAAAGCCTTCCAGTTCTTCCGTATGCCGTGCCGGATCTCATCGAGCAACTTACCGGTCAGTTCGATATCAAATGGGTCCTCCTTGTCCACGAAATCCTCGATCTTCATTATGGACTTTGGCCGGTCTTATAACGTTGGCGTGAAAGTCGTACCGCGCTCCACGTCGACAGCTTCCCAGTACCGAAGCGACGCGCCGCCTTGTCGGTGGCAGCGATCGCAGGATCTTGCTGAAGCCAGCGCGGATGCCCATCTTGTCATCCGGGTCCGGCGACCAGGTCAGGCCGGACTTAACCGGGTCAGGCGGTAGGATCTTAAAGCCATTCTTGACGGCGTCCGTCAGGAGCCGCGGCCGCTTTAGCTCCTTGGCGGTCTTGGTGTCGCCGACCTTTAGCGCGGCACGGGCGGCGTAGAACTCGCGCGGGTGGTTGGCGCTTCAGGTGCGCACCCAAAAGCCAAGCTGGCTATAGGCGAGTGCGGGTGGGCCACATTAAGTGAATAGCTCGCGCTAGTCACCGTGAACTTCAAATGCGGTCCGCCAGTTTGCGGCGGGATGCCGTGCAGCCGCCCAGCGCCCTCGACGGATGCCTAACGCCGTAGCGTTCGTATTGCACATCTCGCCTAACGCGCGAGATGGCGCGTCGGATGTCGCCAATCTTGTTGACGGGGAACCCGCCGATCTCCCAGACGATCGAGGACGCGCTCTTGGAGATGATGCGGCCGTAGAGTCAGCTTAGCGTGTACTTCCACACGAGCGGGTGCAGGTGATCCGGTTTCTTCCGCCCGTGTTTGATGTCGATGTACTGCGCCGTCATCCCGGAGAACAGAGGCCCAGGCCGAGACAGAGCATTAATGTCGGCAAGATGGTTAAAGTGATCAGGAACCACCCCAGCGTTAACCAGACGAGTAGCACGGCCCTCGAACTGAAAGATGCCAACAACGTCGCCGCGGCGAAAAGCGTCGAGAGTCCGAGGTTCATCCAGAGGTACGTTGTAGAGGTCAGCAAGGTCCATCCCAATCATGTCGAGCACGAGCCCGATCATTCCCATAGTGGACAGCCCGAGGAAGTCCATCTACGACGTCGCCGGCGGTTTCAGCGTCCTGCTGGCGACGTGAAGCGAGACGGTCCGCAGTGCCCGCGCGTCAGTCCGCGTGTACATCGCGCGTGTGTCGGCGGTTCGGCCGGCGGCGATGACGATGCCGGCCGCGTGCTGGGCATGCCCGCGTATTCCCCTCAGGTCAATCGCCCACCAGGAGTTCCGGGTTGCTGCGACGGCCGCGCGCGGAGGAACATGGAGTTGCGAGGAATGTGCCCGGGGCATCGTCCGCGCGGGAGTCGCCGCCCAGGCGGTCGAGCACGGCAACGCGAGCGCGCGTTCTCGGCGTTCTTCGGGATGGCGTAGACCCGCGCGACGTCGACTACCGGAGGCGCGGCCGCGCGCGACAGGGGGCGACGTGGCGGCGACTCGGTCAGCTCCATGCGCGGACAGATAATCACGCACCTCATCACGCCGGTCGTCAGCGAAGTCGAGGTCGATAATGTAACAGGTCAGTTCGAGACAGGTCAATGAATCGCTCGAAGACCATCTGAGGGAACTGCATCGGATCCACCTCGGTAATGCGCATGAGGTACGCGGCCAAAGAGGCAGCAGCAGATCCGCGAGCAGGGCCAACAGGAATAGGTCGTGGCCGCAGGTCTTTGGCGAACGTGACGGCGTCCGCCACCATTAGGAAGTAATCGGGGTAGCCCTTCTCAACAATCGGGCCCATCTCATACACCAGGCGTTCATGGTAAGCCTCTTGGTTGGCCCGCATGTGTGCGTTGGTCTTGATCCGGAAGGTCCAGCCGTCCCGCAGCTTCTCCCACATGAAGTCCTCGGCGGTCCAGCCGTCCGGGAGCGGGAAGCGCAGCGGTTCATTCTTGGGGAGCGTTACGGCGCGGCGGCGCGATCTCTTCGGACGCGGAGTGGCGCCCCAAGCTTCGCTCTTGGCGTGAGACCAGTCGCGCGGAACGGCGGTACACCTCAAAGTCCGACGTCGGGTAGGTCAGGAGGATGTCATACTCCCAGCCCGCCTCGGCCGACTCAACTGTACCGCCCCGGTGCGCTGCATGCAGAATCTTCTGCATCTCGTTTTGGCTACCATATGGATAATGAACGTCAGCCGTTGCTACAAGGGGCACGCCGGTTCGACGGCTTAGCTCCGCGAGCGCGGGGTTTACGAGCCGGGTTCGGTCCAGGCCCGGGAAGCGCTGCACTTCCAGATAGTACCCATCGCCCAACAACGACTTGTACTTCCGCACGACCTTCTCGGCGTTCGCCATATCGAACGTCGACACGCGGTGGCGTCGGTCGCCCAGGCTCTTTCCACCGGCTAGCACGCAGTTCAAGTGCGAATCCGCGCACCCAGAAGTTACAATCAAACCCTCCGAGTGATCCCGGAGCATGTCGCCGTGAATCGTCGGCCATCTGTAGAACCCTTCCGCGTACGAGCGCCCGACCAAAGCATTCAGGTTGCGGAGCCCGGTCAGGTCCTCGGCAATAATGGTCTGGTGGAACTTGGCCATGGTCTTCGGAGGGGCGGCGTAGGCTTCCAGGCCGAACATCGGCTTGAGCCCGGCAGCCCGCGCCGCCTTCTCCAACTGCACCCACGATGAAACGTTGCCGTGCTCGGACAGGCAAGCGGCTTGTGACCCCAGCTCAACGAGCCGGTCCACATGGTTCTGAACCGTTCCGAATCCGTCGCCGTCAATAAGAGAACGTCGAGTGGCTGTGGATGGAGACAAAACGCTTAGTCAGCTTCTTCGAAATTCCCATAGTGGCATCACCTCCCCAAGACAAAACGCCCGGAGGCGTCGCGTGACAAGTCATCAGTGTTCTTGCGGCCCATAGTCGATGTAGGCCGTACTGCTTCGCCGGGTATGATGTACCGCCCGTGTGGATCGCGTGCTCGGCGACGGTAGACGCCGCGCAGTACATTAAGGGCTCCCGAGTTGTCAAGCCAGAACTCCGGCTTGACATGCGTCAAGTTGCAGCACCAGTAGTGCTCGCACTCATGATCTATGTCGTGGTCATCCGGGATTGGATTGACCTCGAACGAGTACATCCATCGGATTGGACGTACCTGCCGCGGATAGCCGGGGATGGCTATGGGTGAAGTTTAGGACGTCGGACTTCCTCCCGCGCTTCCAGACGGTTCTTTTCGGAATCCACCACCAGCAGTCATCCCATCCCCGGCGCTCCACCTTGGCATAGAACCGGATGCACCAGGAACAGGCGGCCGTCAACACCGACCATTCCGGCGCACAGTTCGTGCGCGGTAAGGTGCCATTCCAGTACCGTGGTTTCCTTACTCTCCTGGCGTAGCGAGCAGGTCAGGCACGATGAAGCGCGCCCGATGAGGTCGAACAGCATCGCGCGGACCCTCGCCGTTCGTGGCGCGCCCGTCCCACAGGGCGGTCGCGACTTCTCCACGCGCGGTGGTCGCCGACGTACTCCGCCCGCACGCCGAGCCCGGTCCGGTGCTGGTCGCCATAGTCGGCGTTCTTGGCCAGGAACTGCTCAAGGAACTCCGGCAGCAGCACCTCGTAGATGAACCACCCGGACGATGTGGCCGGCTCCCGCAACCCGCGCGGCGGGCGCTGGAGGTCCTGGAACACGCCATCGAGCGCAGCGGCCAGCGCCTTGCCGTGCTGCCGTGCGACCTCGGCGTTCGGCGTCGGCCCGTTGTACCAGTCCATGCCGCCGACAGCCCCGATCCAGCGGTTCATGATGTTGCGCTGCAGCGTGACGTGGGGCGGCTCCTCCTCGGCGTTGATGCACTCCGTGGGACCAGACTCGCCGCACGTCTCCGGGTCCAGGCCCCAAGGGCTGAACCCCCCGTCCGGCGCGATGTCGTCCACCAGGACCTTGTCAGGCCCGACGTACAGCCCGGCCCGCTCGACCGCATCCCGCAGGCCGGACGCGGTGGCGAAGTTTCGGTCCAGCTCCTCGAAGTTGCGGGGCCCTCTGCGACCGGCCCACTCGGCCTCGGCGATCTGCCTTGCCAGATCCTTCCGCGACATCAGGTCGTCGATCTGGATCGTGTTGTCCTCCGCCAGGTGCACCAGCGCCGTGGACGGCCCGGTCCGCAGCTGCTCCGTGCGGTCCTTGATCCACTGCTCCTTAAGGCTCTTACTCACTCTTCCCCTACCTTCTGCAGGTCCCGCATGGTCCCGCTGTCTACGCCGCTCCGGCCAGCTGCCAGGTCATCGCGGATCTCAGCCGATCCTTCAGCTCCCCCGACGTCGCGCTCACGCTACTCCCATCGCGCACCGAGCAGCAGGGCGCTCATGCATGTCGGCGTACGTGGTTGTACAGGCCGGCCATTCTGCCAGCGACCCATCCGCCCGAGGTGAACCAGGGGCCGGTCGGTCCAGCAGTCGCAGCTGTGGCTCAGCGGCTTCTTCACGCGCGCAACGCCCGGGATCGGCGGGCGGTTGATGTGACCGGGCCACTCCACCGTGCTGTAGCCGTGGATCCGGCTGGCGCGGTACCAGGTCGGCGCGAGTCGCCGACGTGGGGTGATGATCGGCGTCGCGGCACTCGATCGGGAACGTGTTGGCCGGGTGCTCGCCGAGGGCCCAGATGTCGACCGACCGGAACTGGTGCTGGCGCGGCTGGAGGCAGAGCACCGGGCGGGGAATCGTGTTCACCACCAGGTCGAAGCTCTCGAACAGCGGGTTGAGGCACGACTCGATGCCGTCCGGCCGCCGCGGAATGTCGTAGTCGATCACCAGCGACTCGTACCGAAACCACAGCTCATCGTAGGTCGAGCGGAGGTCCCACGCTACATGCGCCTGGTCCCGCAGGTCGTCGTTGATGGTGCCATCCCAGGCGTCCGCGTAGACCTTCCGCAGGTAGCTCTCGGGCTCGCCCTGCATGATGTAGCGGATGATCTCGGGGTCGATACCGTGCCCGCTCATCGTGCCGGGGATCGGCTGGTGCAGGTACTGCGCGCCGTAGATGGGCGACCTCTCCTTGCGGGAGAACACGCACACCCGCTTGTCAATCTTCAGCCGCGAGGCCGCGTGCGCAGCCACCAGTCCGCTCGGGCCGCAGCCAAGGATGGCAATCTTCACGATTCATCTCCCATCTGGATCTCGCCGGTGGCGTCATTGATCCAGGCGTAGGTGGGGAGCACCCGCTCGCCAGTCGCGAGCCGGGCCATATCCGGCTTGGAGAGCCGTAGGTAATACCCCTCGGTTTTCATCGGGTCGATGACTGGCCAGAGGTATGGCATGTTCTCGGGCGTGCCATCATACTTATCGCCGTAGATGTGCGGCGCCTTCCGCATCAGGTTCGACCGGTGCGAGCGCAGCACCCACCTGTCCTTGAGCCAGGGCGGGTCTTCCGGGGTGGTGCCGTCCATGTAGACGGCCGACACCTTTCCCTCTTTGTTGAAGCGCTTCTCCACATCCAGCATGCCGCATTCATGCGCCATCTGGGCGAAGTCGCCCCAGAGCTTGTCGCTGCGGCCGCGGACGATGCGCCACTCGTGACAAACAAACAGGCCGTACAGAATCAGAGCTGGCTCATAGCCTGCCCACATCTGTACGGCCGGATGGTTCGCGTACCCGTCCGTGTCGCCATTCAGGGTACGGAGGATCTGGAGCGTCTCCAGGCGTTGCTTGCCGAGACGCGCGTCATCAAGGTCTGCCATCGTCTTCGGATGGCGTAATAACGAGATGTGGCGCGGCATTTCCTCCGACTTAATGCTACCGAGAGGGGCCGGGGATTCCGGCCCCGGCCCCTCCCGAACGCTGCGGTCAGTCTACCGTAGGACGCGCGTAGCGTCTACCGGCCGTGACCTGCCGTTCCTCAGATCAGAACGGGGGCTCGTCCTCCGAGCCCTTCCGGCGCTTCGCCGCCGAGCGGGTCGGAGAGGCAGCCTGAGCCCGCGCGCGGCCCTTCCGCGGTGCGGGGGTCGGCTCCGGCTCCTCCTCGTCGGCCTCTTCCTCCTCGGGCTCCTCCTCGTCGTCGGGGAGTGCCGCGCGGATGGCGTCGCGCAGGTCGTCGTCCGTCATCTTGGTGGTGACCTTGACGCCGAGCTTCTCGGTGGTGTTGAACTTCTTCAGCGCCGCCCGGTCCATCTCGTCGAACTCGTCGCCCTCGGGCTCCTCGTCCTCCTCGGCGTCCTCTTCCGCCTCCTCGTCCTCCTCGGGCTCGTCCTCCGCCTCCTCGTCGGCGTCCTCGGGGAACTCGACGTCCAGGATGGCCTCGATGATGTCCTCGGCCGTGGAGCCGCGCTTGATGGTGATGCCCAGCTCCTTGGCGGCCGCCTTGAGCTTGGCGAGCGTCATGCCCTCCAGCTCCTCCTGGCGGGCCTCCACCTCGTCGCCCTCGGACTCGTCGGCGGCGTCCTCATCCTCGTCCACCTCGTCGTCGTCCTCCTCGACGTCGGCCACCTTGCTGGCCGGCCGGTCGGACGCGGGCATGATCCCGTTGAAAGCGACGGCGAGCCGTTCGCCATACTGCGCGTCGTTCTCGTGTCGGGTGTTGGCGCCGATCAGGATGGACTCCGGAACGGTCCAGGTGCCGATCTTCTTGACGAAACCGTCGTCATCCACGACGACGTTGCCCGCCCAGTACGATTCCACGATCTTCTTGCGCTGGGCCGGGGTCTTCCCGTCCAGGATCGAGTGGAGCAGGCCGTTGACGCCGCTGGCGCGCTCTTGGTGGACACCTGGTAGTACCAGATGCTGTAGCCGTTGTACTTTGCCTTCTTGGTGCCCTTCGGCTCCGCGAGCTCCAGGACCATCTTCAGCATCGGGTCGCCCCCGCGGACTCCGTGCCGCGGAGGCGCTTCAGGAACGAAGAGGTACGGGCCCTGGGCGGGACGCCCAGCTCGCGCCTCGTCGTAGATGTCGTCGATGGTGTCAGGGTCGACGTCCGCCAGACTCGCGTCGGCGACGGTACCCGATGGCGCCCACTTCGGCGTGTCAGGCATCCTTCTGGCTCGGTTCACCGGACGGCGGGCGCCGGTCCGGGTCGTACGCGGGGAACGCGCGGTGCGCGTTTCCGGGCTCCCCGATTCCGTGATCCTGTTGTGGATCTGCGGAAGCGTCAGGCCGTCGGTGTAGGGAGCGAGCACACCAAACCGGTCCTTCCCTGTGTATTCGTTGTACGGTCCCCAGTGGATCCGGCGGACCGGCTTGCCCTTGCTGTTCTCGGTCGCCTCCATGTAGCCGAAAGCGTCCATGAGACCGGTGAGGTAGTGGCTGAGGTCTCCTTTCTGCCCGTGGACCAGAGGCACAATAACCTCGTCGCCCGAGCGGGACTCGACGTGCATTGGCAGCGCGGTGAAAAGCATGTTCACCGGCAGGTCGCAGAACTTCTCCACGGCGAACTTGATCATGTTCTGCACGCCCTGGTGGTCCGGCTGAGCCGGAACGAACAAGTCCCGCGCGGCGTTTCGCTGGTGCTCCCGGTCCAGGACGAACCGCATGCAACGCTCGCGGAGCATCGTGAGGCCATCGGTCACGATCCAGTCATAGCGGCTGTAGCCGCCAGCGCGGATCCACTTCTGCGCCTCCTCGAACTCCTCCCAGGTCGGGATCTCCCAGACGTCCGCCTTGGAGCCCGCGCGGGCCGCCGAGATCGTGCCAGGGTCGACCGCGAGCACGAGCGAGTTGGGGAAGCTGCCGCCGAACACAGTCTTGCCGACGCCCGAGTTGCCGTACACCATGGGGACGTACGCCTCCTTGCGACAGTCGACATCTTCTTGATTGGCGGGCCAGTCCTAGTCGCCATCACCGCCCTCCTCTCTCATGCCAACGACCCGCGCCTCAATCTCGTCGAGACGCTGGACGATGTAGTCGTGGTCTGCTCGGTCGATCCGCTCCATTGCCAGCTGCCGCTTCACCCGCTTGCGGACTGCGGTCAGCTCCGCCAATCCGGCGGTCTTGAGCGGCCTGGCCATCACTCCTCCTCGTCGGTCCCGAACAGATCCGCCAGGTACTTGTCGAGCGACGTCCGGGGCGGCAGGACGTGCGCCTCCATCACCAGGACGTCGGACGCCTTCAGGTCCGGCTTGTCCAGCTCCGTGCGGAGGTGGCGCACGACGGGGTGTGGACGCCCTTGAGGTGCTGCCCGCGGAACTCGCCCACCTTCCAGGCGCTGTCGTCCGCGCCGCCGGTCTTCCGGCTCGTGTACCACACCGCGTACTTGCGCGACTTGTTGGGACCCCACTCGGACTTGGGCCGGGGCGGGGCGTTCGGGTCTCTCGGCGGGAATGGCATATCAGGCAGCCTTTCTTCTCTTGAGTCGGGTGCGGGCATTGTCTACCCACTTTACATTCTTGCCAGCTTTCGCTGCCACAAGAGACTTTGGGAGGTGCAATGTTTCTTCGATCAGGCGCCAATGGAACTCAGTCAGGATGTCCGGTCGTGCGCGCCTCGCGCGGCGCGCGCTCAGTTAATGCAGCTTAGACCAGCTCTCTTCTATGGCGCGCTCTGCGGACTTCCCGTGCCTCCGGGTCAGCCCAGCGCGCGCGGACGCCCGAGCCGGAACGTGGTTGGCGCCTCGCAGGCGTCGCTGGCGTGGCAGCTTCGGCAGCGGGGGTTGTAGCTATTGGAGTCGAACGGGTCGGCTCCATGCGTACGGCTCCAATCTCTCGCGGGTCCGGGGCAGTCGACGCATTCGTACAGCGACGCCTTCCCAAGCTTGCCAGACAGATCACGGTGTCTATTGCGCGCACAGCTCCCGACAAGTCTCATGCCGATTTCCGGTGGTCTCGATAGGGGTCAACAACTTTGAACTGCCAGTCGCGGAGGTCTTCCCAGTCTCCACCCTCTTCGTGGGCGGCACATCTGCGGAAGAGATGGGCGATGCGGCAACCGAACGGGCCGCCCTGCGGGTTCTTGTACACCCGGGTCGGGTCGTCGCGCATCTCGTTCATCTGCTCGACCTCGATAGCCACCCGCTCGATGAGCCGGTTGCGCGACTCCGCCGAGCGCGGGATGTCCTGCCGGACGAGCAGCGGCGCGCGCACATTCGCGGTTCTTGGCGTGGAGCCGTCGCGGCGAGGGCGAAGCCCGTGCGGGCGCGCGGCCAGTCGTCGCTAGAGCGACCTCGCGCGGGCGATGGCGTGGGGTGACATCCTGAATCGACTCGTCCGGCCCGAGGGTGCCCTCAAACCGCAGGACCTCGGTCATGAAGGCCAGGTACGACCCGGCCTGGTCATCGAGCGCGAGCCAGGCAAGCTGGATGATGGTGGCGGTCTTGTGCTCCAGCAGCTTGATCTTGTTGTGGTCCCGTTCGTCACGGTACACGCCATCCATCGTGAACGCATAGATCGCAATCAGGTTGCCCGCGGCGTCGAATACCTCGACCTGCTCCGAGCGCTCGACCGCGATGATGTACATGTGGTCGTCGGCGCCGTAGGTGGCGATGTAGTTGTCCCACATGTTCAGCGCAAGCGTCGCGCCTCGACGTGCGGGTGGCGCCCTCGCCATCAATGGTCTTGATCTGCTCCAGCTCGCTGTCGAAGTAGTCGGTCAGGACCTGTCGGGCCTTCTTCGGGTACCGACGCTTGCCCTTCCCGTAGTACGTCGCCAGCGCCAGGTGCCAGCCGGTGCCGAACCACAGCGGGAGCGCGGGCAGGCCCTTGGGGACCAGGCCCTCCCGGTAGCCCCACCACCATTTTTGCGGTGCCCCTAACGGGCAAGACCGCCACGCTGTCCGCTCGGATGTGCGGAGTACGGGAGTCCTGCTCATTTTAGATCACCTGCCCGTCGGTCGTAGGTTGCCGATCAGTCCGGCATCGCGTGTTCAGCCAGCGCGCGCGCGGCGGTTAGTTTGCGGATGCGGTTCTCGCGGTAGCCCGGCGCCCCAACGTTCGTCTTCGTCATACTCCATGGCAGCGGCGGCAACGCGGGTCGTGATCCCAAATCGGCGACGCAGTCCCCATCCTTCCTTCAGGACCAATCAGAGCGCGATCCCCACAATCCACGCAGTCGTACTCGCGCGCCTCGACGCGACCAGATGCGCGCGTGCATTCGATCGGCCGGCATCGTCGCGCGCGTAGTTTGCGGTGCGACTTCCCAGGCGTGTTTTCCACAGCCGCATCCGGATGGGCAAGGCTTACTAGGCATGGCACTTGCGCCACGCGGTCCGCTCGGACGTCCGTAGCGTCGGGATCTTGTCTGCCATGACCCCTCCTCGGGTCACCCCGCCCAGCGCGTCGCCACACCGGGGCGGGGGAAGTCTCGGCCTTACAGGTCCGGGTCCGCCGTTGGCTTCTCGGCTGGCGCATCTGCCGGCTTCCACATCCGGGCGTACTCCACGAGGATCTGCAGCAGCTCGATGGTCGGCCGCATGGCGAGGTTCTCGCCCAGGATCTCGTCGAACGCATCCGACAGGATCTTCCGGACCTCGGTGACGGTCGCCGTGTCGTTCTCCTCGCCCGCGGGCCGCGATGGCCGCATCCGGGCGATGGTGTCGCGGAGTGCCGCGAACGGGTTGGGCGGTACCTGCTCCAGGGCATCCACTCGGCGCCGCAGGTCCTCGATTGCCTCACGTGTGAGGTCGTCCATGTTCTTCCTCCGATCGGCGGGATTCCGGCCCGCTACATTCCGGAGGGGGCAGGCAAGTAAGTGGGCGCCTGGTTCCAGATTCGAGACGGACCCCGACTGGCCGCTTGCCCTACAATATTCCCTGCCCCCACCGCAACGCCCCTCCCCGGTTAGACCTCGTACGCCCCAGCGCAGGTCCCTAGGCCGCTGCACGCGCCATTCCCAGGAGGGGGTGCGGGGACCGGGGGTGTACCAACCACCCCGGGCCACACCTCAGAACGCGGGCTCGGTGCCGCCCGCGCCCTTGCGAGCCGGACGACCCGGCTTGCCCGCAGCCGCCGGACGACGCGCCGGGCGACCCGTGGCCGGGGCCTCGGCCGCAGCAGCCCGAGCGGGCCGACCGCGCCGGCAGGGCAGGCGCCTCCGCCACCAGCTCCACGACCGGCCGGGCGACCGCGCCGGCGGGGGCCAGGGCCTCCTCGACCAGCTCCGCGGCGGTCGCGCGAGCCGTGGCGCGCGCGCCTTCTCACCGGCCGCGCCTCCCAGGCCTCGCTGGCGCTCGGCGTGGAAGGCGTGCGCCCCGTCCGCCGCGCGCTGGTAGTTCATCCGGTACCGGATGCCAGACGCACCCAGCGCGAACGCGCCAGCTCCTTCGCCGTGCTGAAGCTCGCGCCGGTCTTCTCCGCGGTCCACTCGCCGAAGTGCGCGTGCATCGGGGTGCCGCCACCCGCCTTGACCTCGGCGAAGTCCGCCGGGTAGTCGCGCTCGTCGGCCTCGGGGACCTCGTACTTACGCTCGCGTGCCATCTCGCTGCCCTCCTGGGGGTCCGTCTCTTGGGGTTTGGTATCGCTCCCCGGTAGCAAGAACGCTACGCGGGTCAGTCCGGGAAGTCTAGAGTTTCTCCGAACTTTCTTGCAACTTTCTGTTACAGCTGGTTACGGGGCCGGTCGGGCGGCGTGGGCCGCGTGCCGACCACCTTGATCCGCCGGTTCACCGCGGGCTGCATCCCGTCGTGCTCCGGGCGCCGGTCCGTCGTCCGGCCCCGGTCGAACAGGTCGTTACGACGCTTCACGAACTCCGCATCTACAGCCTCCTTGACCTCGCCCCGCTTCTGCTGATGACCGATGAGGTAGCCCGCGAGGACGCATGTGAACACCGTCACAAACAGCGTCCACAACGGCACCCGTATGTTGAGCCAAAAGATGAACTGGTCCATCACTGCCCTCCGGTCAGCAGCTTCTTCGCGTAGTCGACGCCCCGCCGGCCATCCATCAGCTTCTTCTGGATGCGATCTTTGGAATCGGTCGTCTCCGCGATGTGCTCGTCAATCGTACCGCGCGAGCGCAGGTACCAGTACGTTGCGGGTCCCCTGTTCTCGCCCCGCGAGATCCGGTGAATCCGGTCCTCAACTGCTCCTGCGGTCGTCCGGCACCCAGGTCTCGTCGATCACGACCATATCGTCTGCGCGGTCGAGCGTCAGGGATACGCCGCCCGCATATGTATTCAACAGGAATACGCGCGGACCGCCCGGCTTCTGGAACTTAGCCTTGGCCACCGCGCGGTCGGCATTCTTCGTCTGGCCGGTGATGATGAGGCTCGGAATCCGCAGCCGGTCCAGCTGCGCCTTGAATATGTTAAGCAGCCCGGTCTGCCAGGACCCAATCACAACCTTTCCGTCGCCCCACGGCTCCTTGTTGATGCCGCGTTCGTCGAGGAACTCGACAATCCACTCCCACTTGTTCGATGGGAGGCCGGGCGCGAATGTGTCGGCCCACTCCTTCAGCGATGAGTCCGGTATCAGGCGGAGGACGCGCGTCACATCGCCATAGGAACAGGCGAACTGCTTCTGTCGCGTCATCTCCGCCAGGACGCCGATAGCCGACAGCTCGCCCGACTCCAGGCGCGCTACCGCATTCAGCGTCATGTCCTCATATGCCTTGGCCTGCTTGACGCCCATATCGAGCCAGACGCCAATAGGGCTCTCGTCGTTCTTCGGGTCCAGCCGCGTTCCGGCGTACACCTTGCTCGGCAGCCAGGGTGCGACCTCGCCCTTTGTCCGACGCATCATGGTCACGTCCGTCTCAATACCGAACTCGTGTTCGACGTCCGGCCGGACGGATTCAATGACGCGGTAATCGTCGTTCTCTTCGATCTGGAACCAGCGCTCAGCATGGCGGCGAAGCTCGGTGGCGCCCAGGTCGAGCCAGTGGAGCGTGCCCCATTGGTTCAGCGGGTTACCGCGCCAGGGCGTCCCGCTCAGGGCCATCTTCTCCACCGCGAGGTCGTGCGCCCGCGGGCGGACGCGCGACCTTGCGCGCCCGAAGCGGATGCGCGACATCGCGGTGCTCGCTCGGTTGCGGCCGGGAGGATCTTGTGCGACTCGTCGATAATGATCGCTGACCAGGTCTGCTCGAACAGGCCCGGGTGCCGCCGCGCGGTCGGGTCGTAGAGCTCCAGAGCACGCTCGTACTCCTCGGCCGCTCTCGCTGCCGGAGAGCCCTCCGCGGGCTCAACCGCGAGCGTCCCGAGGTCGAGCCCGGTCAGCGTCTCCTCGTCAAGCTCAGAGACGCCTAGCCAGTCCTCCCAACTGGCGGCCTTGCCCTTCTTCTTGCGGACCGGCGGACGCTCCACCTGCAGCATCTCCATGTTGATGAAGAGCCAGGAGCGCTGCTCGATGCGGTGTGCCGCCCAGGAGCGGAACCGGGCGATGGTTGCCTCTCGCTGCTCTCGTGAGCCCTCGGCGACGACGAACTGCTCACCGGGCGCCCAGTCCCGCATCTCGTCCGGCCAGGTCACCGTGGCGGCCACGCTCGGCGCTACCACAAGGATCGGGCCGGCCAGCTGGGACTCGACGACTGCGCCGATTGCCTGGAGCGTCTTGCCGAGCCCGGGGTGGTCCCCGTTCACCGACACGCCCGCCCGCATGGCGAAGCCGATGCCGACCGCCTGGAACGCACGGTGGTGGACCGCCTCGCTCAGCCGCGGGTAGACCTCGTCCAGGATCGGCGTCGGGAAGTCATCGACCGCGCGGATTCGCATCAGGTCCCGGCGCCGGTCCGCCTCCTCGGCGGCCCACTCCCACAGACCATCCATGATGTTCAGCTTGCAGTCGCCGAACTCCGCGCGGAGGTCCAGGCACGTCCGGTAGTTCAGCGGGAAGCTCCAGCAGCCTTGGGCTGGTGCATAGGCTCGACCTCGGCCGCCCACTTGACGGCCTTGGGGCCGTCCATGAAGTTGTAGCCCGGAATCCGGGCCGCCCGGCGCGGGATGTCCCCGCGCCAGCGACACCGACCCAGATCCGGTTGCCGACTCGGTCCAGGTGTAGTTTCATCTGTCTTTCCTATTCAGGCGGTCTGCGTCCTCCTGGGCCAGTTCGGGATGAGACCAGATGCCAACCACTTCCGGCTCCTCACCCTCTATGTTCCAAACCACCTGGTATAGCCTGTCAAAAACCCGGCGCACATAATACTCGTCCATCAGTCCGTCCCCAAGCAGAGCATCATGCGCTCCTTTGCGCGAGTGATAGCGGTGTAGAGCCACTTACGGTCGCGGTTCCCGTCCTGAGCGATCAGGACGTGGTCCCATTCCGAGCCGCTGCGCCGAGTGCTGGTGATGGCGTACAGGTTGCCACACGCGCGCGTGCCGGACGCGGTACCGGAAGTCCATGGTGGAGAGGTCTTTCCACTCCTGCGCCCCGCCGAAGCCCTGCTTCCAGGCCGACATGGCGAAGAAACGGTCAGGGCCCTCAGCCAGCCTCAACTCTACCGTGTTGGGGAGGTGGTCTCGCTCGATGACCTCGCAGACGGTGAACACGTCGCCGTTGGCGATGCCCTGCTCGCGTGGCGGACTTTGAACAGCACATCCTCGCCCGGCTCAACGAGACCCTGCCGCCCGGTCAGCGCGCGGTAGTTCCGGTTGTACATGGTGCGGGTGGTGTGCTTCCAGGTCAGGATCTGGTCCACCTCGTCCGTGTCCCAGTCCGCCCGGTTCGGCGACATCTTGGTGATGATGGCCTCTTCGTTCCGACCGTACTTGCCCGGGCGGAGGCTCTCGCCATTCCGAACCGCGTGCGCCAGCGGATGATGGGGTTCTCCGCGGCGCGCCGCATGATCTCGGTGAGGACGTAGGTCAGCTCGCCGAAACCGGAAAAGCGCCCTCGACCGGCGGCAGCTGGCCCGGGTCGCCCACGGCGAGGATCGGCACGCCCTTGGCGATCAGGTCCTTGGCCATCTTCTCATTCACCATCGACGCCTCATCGACGATGATCAGGACCGGCGGAACCTCCTCCACGATCTCCCCAGCGGCGTTGAACAGGCCGCGCTGGAGGAAAGACATCTTCAGCGCCGGGCACCTCGCATCGTGGTTCTTGTTGTCCGACCCGCACTCGCACTCGCCGAACACCGGCTGGCCGTACAGGAAGCTGTGGATGGTTGCGCGCGCGCTACCGCGCCCCCGGGACGCGGCGGCGCGGTCAGCGCGAGGACAACGGTGTGGCCCGGCCTCGCCGATCAGGTTGCGATGAGGTGGTGGCGCCGGAACCTGCGTACCCGCCCAGGAAGAATGGGTCATCCCCGCCCTCGCGGTACCAGTTGAAGATCTCGCTCCGCGCGGCGTACTGTCCGTTGGTCAGGTCCAGGTCCATCAGGCTCACCCCTTCTTGGTGTAGTCGTAGCCTAGCGTAAGACGCTCGTGGCGTCTAGCGCACGCTTGCAATCTGTTCGATCCGCGCCGCGCGGAAGCCGGTTCCCGCCATGTCCAGGAACTCCAGGACCCGGTGGCCGGCGCGTGTGACCGCGATCTTGTGGTTGTGGTGACGTTGCGGGAAGCGGTGTGGTGGTTCGCCCCTGGATCACCTTCTCGTGCGGGCCATCCGGGTACAGCCGCGCCTCCTCCTCGCGGCCCGAGGTCGTGCTGACCCACTTGATCCGCTTGCCCATCAGGGCGGTCAGGATCTCGCCGTCACCGGCCTCAGGCTCGAATGGGAGCTTGCCGCGCCGGGAGGTCCGCACCGGCGTGCCTGCCTCCGCGCCGCAGGGGAACAGGTAGGTCCGGACCAGCGCCATGTGCTCAGCGTTGCTCGGCAACTTCTGTCGACGCCAATACTCCACGCCCGCGCCGAACGGGTTGGGCGCGCTGATGATCTCGCCCTCGCCCGCCTCCGGACAGGACGGGCCGTGGATCTCCAGCCCGTCCGTCACGGGCACCGCGAGGTACCTCATTGGAGCTCGCCTTCCACCACCGGCGCGTCCGGGTCGATCTCAGCCATCACTTCGATCGTGACGGACCGCTTGGAAGGCTTGCCGCCAGGCGAGACCTTGGCCATCGGGATGTGCTGGCCCGCAGCCTTCATCGCCCGCATCTTCGCCAGCAGCGCTGCGCGGAGTTCATCGTCACTCATCGTCGTCGTCCTCCTCGTCCTCGCCGTAGGCGTCCTCCCAGCGCTGCGGCAGCTCCGCCCGCACCTTCTCGATCCGGTCCTTGGGCGCGTCGTACGGGTACATGATCGTGCCGACTGCGAAGCACAGGCCCTGGACTTTGCCCTGCTGCTGGAGGTACGCAATGGCGTGCTCGGCGCTCACCGTCCCGACGTTCTTGGCGGTCACGCCGCCATCCTCGTGCAGCTCCTTCAGCCGGTTGTACTGCGCGTCCAGCTGTTCCCACAGCATCTCGACGAGGCTCTGCCCCGCATGCTCCTGCGCCATCAGATCTGCTCCTGCCTCTTGAGTTCACGGAGCCGCGTCTCCAGGTAGGCGTAGGTCCGCGGCGAAGAGCATCGACACCTCGCCATCCAGCTTCCCGCGCTGGATCTGGTACGTCGGGCCGTCCGGGCATTGCATCAGCAGCTCCACGACCTTGGTCGCTGTGTCCGCGTCCATGACCCGCTCGATTACCAACCGCTTCTGCATCTCGCCCTCCCGGCGCCTTGTTACACAGTTAGCCTAGCGGACGACGCCCCGGGCGTCTACCCCGGGGCGTCTCCGACTTCAGCGGCGCTTGTGTCCGCGCGCCGATTCGTACCCTCCCCTTCCCATGACCGGGCACAGCGGCGTCCGGTCGCGGCGTCGGCGTACCGGTCGCCCTTTGGCGGCGCGGGGTCGTGCCGTTCGTCGGCGGCAGAGCCACCGCGTCCTCCCCGCACTCAGGGCACACTACGCCGCTCATCAGCCCTCCTTACAAGGTCCGTCGTGGCACGAACCGTCGCACACACAGTTCTTGGTGCACGGACACTCCATGCAGTCCCGGCACTCCACTCTCTGGCTCATGGCCAGTCTCCCATCCCGTCGCAGTTCGGGCAGCCGCCCTTGGCGTCGCCGCATGTGGTGCATCCTCCGAAGTTCATACCAAGCTGTGTCCCTTCTCCTCGACGTAGGCGTTGGCGCGCTCTACGCCCCGCCCGTCCGCGTTCGAGAACTCCCCGAGCGTCAGGCCCCCGCCGTTCCGCGGGCGGTGCTTCCGGATGACGCGGGTGGGCGCCTTGCTTGGCCGGCCATCCTCGTCCACGGTCTCGGTGAGGATGACGACGCGCGCGACGCCGCGCAGGTTGTGGTCATGACTGAGGCCCTCCCTGGGCGTAAGGGCGTGGACGTCGCGGGTTAGGGGTGGGGCGGGCAGGACTCGAACGCGCTCGGTCTCTCAGAGGGATGAGAGCCTTCCGCGACGCCACAGGCACGCAGCCCGCCCCAGGTCTAGCTGGATGGACGTCTGCGTTCCACTTCCAGCCGCGCTCGCCGTACTGGTGGTTCAGGCTCTTGGTCATCAGATCGACCGCGGCAGCGGTGTCACCGGCGAAGCCGCTCATGTTGACGGTCCGCTGCAGCCAGGTCTTGCCATTCTTCACGAGCACCCGCCGAACGATGATGCCGCCGCTGTTCTTTGCCATGGTTCCTCTCCGGTTGCGGAAGGGCGGGCGGTCGGCTCCCCAACGTCGCGCCCGCCCCTCCTAATTGCCGCCAACCAGCTCCCCAGCGGTCAGCGGCTGGTCTCAGGCCTTCTTCAGGTCGGCCGCGCTGAACTCCTTGTAGCCACCCAAGTGATCGAGCCGAACCTGGACGTCCCCGTTGATCTCCTCGCCGATCACCTCTCCGGTGTACCCCTGCCAACCAGGGCTTCAACGCATATGCGCGTCGCCGATCTCGGGCATGTCGCGCTCCTTCCGAGCGGTGAGCTTACGGGATGAGTCTAGCGGTCGACGCTGTCCGCGTCTACCCCGCATCTACCAGGGTATCATGTTGAGTAGGGACAGGATCAGGAACAGCAGGCCACCGGCGAAAAGACCGGCCAGGGCCGCCCCACCCGACACGAGAATGCCGGGCGGGACGGGGAGTTGGATCTTGCTCATCCGATGGACCGCCGAGCTCCACGCTTGTCACGCCACCCCGGCCCCCGGTCAGGTCGGCCGTCGCCGCAGCGGTCCGGCCGCGAGCCGCAGCGCCCGCGTGGTTCCCGCCCTGCCGCTCCGCGCGCCGTAGCGAGGGTTGCTCGGCAGGAACAGCTCGACGGCGCTTTGCGCGCGTCCACGTCCCGAGCCAGGACCATGCGGGCGCCACCCTCGGCGCGCCTCCAGGCGACGGCGGCGGACCATCATCTCCGTGACCCGGTCCCGCAGGGAGGTTGTAGAACCCCTCGGCGTGGCGCGTTCCGGTAGTTCTTCACCCCGTGCGTCAGCTTGGGCTTCTCCTCGCCGGTGGCGGCGTACGCCTTGGCAAGCTGGCGCTTCATCCAGCCGTTGTCCGCGGGCGGGCAGGCCACCTCGACCGTCTCGCCCTTGGAGGTACGGGTGAACGGCTGGTTCTCCTTGCGGGCCTGGTGCCACACGTAGTCCCACTTGTAACCGGCCTCCACGAACGCCCGGATGTTCTCGCCCGCCGATGCGTTACGGTTCCGCTTGGGGAACAGCTGTGCGCTGAACACGAGGTAGGTCCCAGTCCACAGCATCTTTGAGTAGCCGATGGCGTCGGGTACCCGACGGCGTGGATGGTGCTCGTGGCGCGGACTTGAAGACGATCTCCACGCCGGCCAGGTTGGCCAGCAGCGCGGCGACGTTGCGGTGGGTCGGCAGGAACTCGTCGAACGAGTCCACCCACTCGATCTCCTCATCGGTGACCTCGTGGCGCTTCGCCTCGCCGATCCCCCGGGCGACGTTCCGAGCCCGCAGCGCGGCCTCTTCGATCTGGTGCACCTTCATGAGGTTGTCGGCCATGGCCAGCGCCGAGTCCCGCTCGCCTTGCGGCGTGCCGGGGTGGTTTGGCGCAGTCGAGATCTTCCCGGATACGGTCGAGGATCTTGTCGCTCATCTGGGGCCTCCGAGTCTCGCGCCCGTTCCGGGCGGGCTGTTTACAACGCTCAGTCTAGCTTACGACGCCATCGGCGTCTAGTCCTTACGCCACGTCCATGTAGCCGCGCTTGCGGGCGCAGACCGGGCCGATGCCGCGCTGGCGGCTGACCTCGTTGGCACTCGCCGATGGTGCGGCCGTAGAGCAACGAGGCGCGCGCGGGTCGGCAGCGATGGCGCGAGGACCCGCACGCTGCTCCTCCAGCGTCAGCCGCGCGCGTCCGACAGCCGACGGCGACGAACGTCCGCCAGCCCCTTACCCGTGGTGGGCGCGTCCACGCAGTAGAGGCGATGTCGGCGGCGCGGGCCGTTCCGGATGGCGTAGGGTCCCTCATCGACGCGTCGCCGAGGCGCGACGCGGCGGAAGAGTTCGCGCCAGTCACCCTCGCGACAGCCCCGGCGTTGCGGAACTCCGGGTCCCCTCGGCACAGGTGTGCGCTCGACCAGCGCGTCAGACCGGATCGCGCCCGCGTGGCGTAGCACATCATGACCATGGCGCGGTCAGGTGGTCATCGCGCGGACGCCGCACTTCATCTCTCAACCCCTCCCGGTACGGCGTGTCGTCAGCTTACCCTACGGCGCCACCGGCGTCTACCCGGCGTGCTCCTCCATCTCCTTCGATGATCGACACGTAGTGAGTCGCCTTGCTACCGCACCAGCACTTCATCACTCGTCCTCATCCCACTCGTTGTAGCCGACCTTGAACGCACACGCCATGTGGAACCACCCGCCAAGCAGGTCGGTCCCCTCGGGCGCCCGGTACCGGTTCACATCGCCCTTCCGGGCGTCGTCGCCCTCCAGGCAGACCTGGCACTTCGGCATCAGTCCTCCCACACCTGCGGAAGCTCCCCGCCGCTCTGGAAGATAGCCTGCTCCACCTCGGCGATGGAGTCGGCCTGGAACGTACCGGTGGTCCAGGAGACACCCGTCCACCACTTCGCCCGGTAGGTCTTCATCAGTCCTCCCAACCCTCGGCCTGGGCGCACTCGATGTGCGCCTGCTCGTCGTCGCCGTAGGCCACCACCGGGTCGTCCGGGTAGTCGCCCTCACCACACAGGTCGCACTTCAACTTAGCCATCAGTCCTCCTCGCAGCAGTCCGGGATCAGCATCCCGTCGTAGTTGGTCACCTTGTGCGGCTGCCCCTCGCGGATCTCCTCCCCGCAGGAGGCACAGGTCCCGAGTACCACAGTCCTCAGCCCTTCCGGCGCATCGTCGAGAGCGACGGGCGGGTGCCCGCGCCGGGGTCCTGGCGCCGAGTACGCGCCTTACGCGCGCCCGTCTTCGGGGCGGCCGTACGGGTCGCCTTTGCGCGCGCCGCGGGACGATGCCGGTACGGCGCGCCGGGACGTCGAACCACACCCCGTTCACATCCTCGAACAGGGCGACGCGCATAAGGAAGGATGTCCCCCGTGCGCGGGGTGGGCGCGGGAAAGAAGGCGGTGTCGCGCGGGCGCCAGGAGCAGTCGCCATCGAGTTCCAGACGCGCGCAGAGGGCATGGAGATCCCGTCCGGCCGTGAGGCCCGGTAGCCTCGCTGGACGTTCGAGACTACCGTGTTCATCTCGTCCTCCGATCGTCGCCGCCGTCTCGGCGGCTAGGCTTAGTCTAGCGTAAGACGCTCTAGGCGTCTAGCGCTCTCGCGGGAGTCGAACCCGTCCCGGTCCCGAGGGACCGGCCTACCGGCTAGGTCGAGCGTCCGACGGTTATCACCCGTCGTCAGTCGAGACTCCTCCCCGTTCCGTTCCCTCTACCGTTCTCGTATTCGAGCCGGGCGCGCTCCGTTTACGCGCCTCGCTCGGTTCCGGTAGGTCGGACGGGTCTCGGCTTCGAGACAGACCCGTCCCCTATCTTCGCGGGGATCGACTTTTGAGTTTTCAAGGTACCGCCGGTCCGGAGCCTTCGGCTAGGCGCCGCGCGCTCCGTCCTCCGTTCGCCTAGCTCGCGGGTCCTCCCGCGCCTCTCGCCTCCTCTCGTCCGCCCCGTCCCGGGGCCGTTCCGTTCCTTACCGGGCCTAGCCTAGCGGAAGACGCTTTCGGCGTCTAGTCCGAACCTTTCTCGGCTCCTCCGAGCGCCGGGCGCGCCTTACGCCTTCCCGTACGTCCGGGGGATCGGGCCGGTTTCCCTCGCGGGGCCGTTCCCTTAACCTCGGTCCGAACCTTACCGTAAGACGCGCCGGGCGTCTAGCCCCGGCCCTCGCCTTCCCTCTCGGCCCTCCGGCCCCTCCGTCCGGCCCGTCGAGCCGAACAAGACACAGTCTAGACCGTAGACGCCATCCGCGTCTAGCCCGAGTTACACCGGATCGGCGAGTCGCCTGGTAGATTGGTTGAGTGGCGTACCCCGCGGTCGGGCGCGTCGCGCCGTGTCGCGAGATAGAGGAAGACGCGCGTACGCGCGCGGTACCTCTCCGGATCTCGCCGCCCGAGACGCGGCGCGCCTACGCGCGGAAGAGGAACCGCGCGCCCGCGTAGAGACGGGGAGGAGGGGGCTTTAGGGGAGGGGGAGGGGTAGACGCGACGCGCGCGAGCGCGAACACGCGCGCAATCGTAGGCGGGCGCGGAGGCCGGCGCGCGCAGTCAACTTCCCTCAGGGAAGTTCAAAGTGGCGAACTCGCCCCAGTGTTCGATAGCGGCCGCATCGTACGCTCGTGCGGCCTCGGCCTCGTCCGCGTAGTATCCGATGATGCAGGTTCCGCGTGGCGCCGCGCCTGTGCGAACTCGCCACTTCTTGCGGCGCGTGGATGAGACACCTCGATACCGCGACGTCCGGCCGCTCTTGGCGATCGCGGAGTTTCCCGCGGTTTGCGGAAGCGTGGCCCGGCCGAAGGTTGACTCGTCGGTTATCAAGGCCGTCGTGGTTTATGTGGTCGAGAAGAACTCCGCGGCGGGCGCCATACACCATCCGATGGAGCGACTGCCCGCGCGGGCCGAACACATACAGCGTGTTGCCAGCGCCGTTCTTCTCAACGCGAAACGTGTAGCGCTCAAACAGAAAGTCAAACTCACTATCGACAATAGTCTCTTTCCCATCAGGGAACACCCAGATGGAGTGTTGCAACGGGTCGTAGTCTCGAAAGCTCATAGCGCCTACTATAGCGTATCAGGGGAGGGAAGATTAGTCACCCGGCGCGCGCCATTCTATACGCGCGCACAGCCGTTCCAGGAATGGAACGGCCCCGCCCGTCCCTCGGAGGTGGGACGGTGACGTGGCGAGCACACACTGGCGGGGCCGTTCGGTTGGTGGTCGACCTCATGCGGTCAGGGCCGGAATCCCGTTACGCAGAGTCGTCGCGTCGACCTCCTGATAACTAAGCGTACCGGCTTAGCCCAACTCCGTCGAGCCCGTAGCTCCGCCCCGCACATTCGGGCGGACGCGCCATTGGTGCTTGGCGTTGTAGGACGTGAGGAAACCGATTACGGCCGGGATGAGCGGGTAGAGAATCGCCTCCAACCAGTCGGGAATGGTCGCGCTGATCAGCTCGTTGTCGGAGCCGGTCGCGAGGTTCGTGATGAGTAGCGCGAGGAAGCCGGCCACATAGCTACCGACAGTAGCTGCGGTGACCTTCGGCTCGATCTTCCGGGTGTTGGCCGGTTCGGGGTTGATGACAGTCACAGTCCGAGTCCCTTTCTGGTAGCGGGTCCAACGATTCCATCGACCGTCAGCCCGGCGGCCTTCTGGAAGTATTCGACGCGCGCCTTGGTGGCGGCGCCAAAGTCGCCGTCTTCCACCAGCGGCGTCAGGCTTGGGTACCAGCAGTTGAGGACCCGCTGCAGCTCCTTGACAGCCTCGCCCTGCATCCCGTACTCCAGGAACGGCGAGGACGTGAGGGCCGGTGCGCCCTTTGAAGCGACACCCCGGACCCAGTTGGCAGCCGCGCGGACCGCGGCCTCATTGTCGCAGATCTCCACGTGCATCTCGTCGGCGGTTGGGAAGTCACCGCCCCAGCGAACCACATTCTTCAGCTCAGCGCAGATTTGCCGGATTTCCCGGACCTGCGGCGCGGTGAATGTACCGCGCTTCCCGTTGGGATGGCGCGTGGCATTCCCATCAGTCGCGGTCGCGCTCGCGTGACAGGGAAGCGCGTCAGGATGGCGACGTTCGGCCGGTGAACGAAGCCCCAGTCATCCGCGGTGCCAGTCCTCGCGACGAGCAGCTCGACCAGCGGTGAACGCAGGTCAAGTAGCGGAACACCGTAGCTACGTCGCCCGAGCGGACGCCAGGAGCGAACTCCTCGCCGGCCACGACGAGCGCGTCAGGCCGCCGAAGTCAGCCGGGACGCGGCGGCGGTCCAGCCGACGTAAGACCTGTCCACAATTCCTCCCGTGGCGCGGGAGCAGCTCGATCGCGCCCGTAGCCCCTCTCTTGTCCGGTGGGTGCCCGTTAAGCCGACGTGGCGATGCGCCGGTTCCGGGCGAGGTTGCGGTACGCCGCGTAGCCGCATGGCGGTTATTGAGCGCTGGCGCGTCTCCCGCGGCGGAGCAGTAAGCCGCGGTGCCGGTGACGACGTCCCAGTGGCGTGTCGAGCCAAAAGTAATACGCTGGCGGCGTTCTGCGGGGTGATCGATCCGCTCGGCGCTCCGCTGCCCATGACCGGCGAGGACTGCGCCGGAACGCCCTTGACCAGGCCGGACGACCAGCGCTCCACGATGATGCCGTGCTGCCCGGTCGTCCCAAACCACGACACAGACACGTTCATCGAGCCGGGGCTGACTGGCCCGACCTCGCCGACGAACTGCCAGCACTCGGCCTTCCCAGACGCGCGGATTGTGGGTGCGGTGGCGAAGGTCAGGCCCCGCGTCACGCCGCCGATGGCAGGCGAATCAGGTCAGGTTCCACGCCTTAACCGATGACCTCGCCCGGCGACGGCGTGAGCTTGGCGTGGTCGTCGTCGGTGCGGCGTGCCAGTTACGCGTACGAGGTGACCAGGGTCGGCCGGACCGTGCCGGGCGTACGCGAGGGCGGCGTGTAGCCAGACAGGGCCGGCAACACGTCATCGAGCATCGGCCCGAACGCGCCGTCAATCTCGTGACCAATGCCGGGTGGGGTCTTCTGGGTCGTGGTGAAGCCTTGGCCGGCATAGTACGCGCGCGCCGCGCGCGGCATCCGCTAACGCGGCGAAGCCATCATCAGCGTAAGGTGCCGTCATCGCGGCCGCCAGTCACCCAGTGCGGCGGGTGCGGCGCGAGATGGCGCGCTCGGCGCAACCCAAGTCACCTCGGGCGTCCCGCCGCCGCCGAGGATCAGCGCCCCGCCGCCGCTGAATCGAGACGAGTACTTGGGCAAGAACAGCTGCGTAATGAACTGCGCCCCACCCGAGTAGCCCGACAACCAGATCTTGCTAAAGTCAATGTTGTACTCGTTGCACAGGTAGGTCAGCAACTCAGTCCAGCGCCCCAGACATGGTACTGGCCGGCCAGTCCGCGCGAGTCGGTGAAGCTCTGGTTGGTGGCGTCCACCATAGTGGCCGGCGCGGGACCCTCCTCCACAATCGGCTCGAAGCCGGTGAAGAAGTCGAAGAACATGGGGTCCGCCTCGGCGGTAACCGGCACCGAGTAGGTCACGTACGCCGCGATCGGCCCGGCCAGCGCGGTCGGCGTCCAGATGGATCGGCCGCGTAGAAGCATTCTCGCGCGCCCCGCAGTAAATCGCGGTACACGGTGATGATAGGCGTGCTCAGGGTCCGCCCAGGACAGGCCGTTGTGGTACGGAGTACCAGAACGACTGTTTTGATAAGGTTGGCGCCGGAGAAGGTGAAAGTTCAGCGCGCGCTCGGACGTGGCGTTGACGAGCAGGTCCGGACTCCGCGAAGCTTCGCCCAGGGTCCCCAGCAGCATCCACATGGGTCGCAGGGCGACCGTGGCCGAGCCCAGAGTCAATCGGCATGCGCGCCGTAGCGCCGGTGAACGTGCCGCTGGCGGCGGCGTCGCCAGGGACACCATCGTCTTGTTCGCCGATGACGTCGAGACGAAATGCCCGCATCGGTGCGCCGAAGGGTGGCCATCAAGTTCGCGCTCACGGCGATGCAGTCGAGCGGAAGTCAACCGCGACGTACACAAACCCCAAGTAGTTAGCGTCGCGGCGGCGGTCGTCGTCAGGGTCAGCGCCGTCCCGCCGAGAAACCGATATGGCGCCCCAGGTGCGATGAGGCGCGAGCCCGTGGCGTCTTGGCGAGGCGGTAAATCAACTGCGGCCAGCCACGGGGTTGCCAGTCGGAACGGCCGACGTCCGGACGCCGCCGAGGTGACCGACGCGATATCGGTCGTGTCGGCATTCGGCGTGATTGTGGCGCCATCGGTAAGCGCGACGACCCTGGGCGGGCCAGACGTGCCGCCGCCTCCTCCGCCCGTGACGGCGATGTGGATATCACCAGCCGGGTCGTCATAGGTCAGCGTGCCGCCCGAGTCGATTATGAGGTGCGCCGCTATGTGGTCCATCAGAGCCTCATAGTCAACCCCGGTCGCGCCGGTCGCCGTGAGGGTGAGGGCCTTTGCGGCGCTGTTGTAGTTGACCGTGATGCCGGTTCCAGCGATCAGCTTCTGCGCCAGGGCGTCCAGAGCAATCTCGGGAATGGTGTTCGCCCGCGCCAGCATGCTGAGGAATGCAGTGTGCCAGCCCGGCTGCCCGATCGAGGGCGCGGGGATCTGCTCTAGGATCGCCATTTCATCTCCTTACGCGGGAGAAGGGGGCCGCCTTACGCAGGCGACCCCCTCCTCTCAGCGGGTGATCAGCGGGTCTCGTCCGACAGGTTCGACGAGCCCTCGGGCTGCGACGGGGCCTGGCCGGACTCCTCCGGGGTGACCACAGGGTCGGCCGCGCGTCCCGCGAGCGGGTCGGCCGGTCCGAGGTTCGCCCCGCCGTCGGGGTTGATCGGAGCGCCGGTCAGGGCGTCCTTCGGCGCGTGGCTCGGGGCACCCTGGAGACGCCGCTCCAGCTCGTGCACCCGGTCCCAGATGGCGGCGGCGTCGTTCTCGTCGTTGTCCTCGCGGAACGCCACGACCTTCTCGATGGCCTGGTCCAGGGCGTCCAGCGCCTCATCGGTCTTCGGCTGCGACTGGGCGTCGGACTGGGTGGGCTCGGTCACATTTCCTCCTGGTGTTTCTGGGGCTACCGCCCTCTTCATCATACCGGTTAAGACCACGCCACGATGCTATCAGTGCCGTCCGGAGTTAGCACCGTAATGTTCTCTGGGCTGGTGCCCTCGGGGCAAGCGGGGCCAGACGTCACCCTTGCGGGCCGCGGGGGCCAGTGCCCCCAGAGTCCCGCGGCCCAGCCGGACCCGGTGCACCGTCAGCGCCAACCAGGCCGGGGACGCCAGCGCCCCAGGGGCCCCAGCCACTCCAGCAGCCCCGGCGGCCCGTCAGCCTGCGCGGTCCGGAAGCGCCAGGAGGGCCAGGAGAACCAGCCACGCCAGAGCGCCCCGGATCGATGGAACCGGCAGCGCGAACAGATGGCGCGCGGCGCATGCGTCGCGGTGCGAGAGAATCGATCCGTCATCGCACCAGCGCGGATGGCGGATGCGAGAATCGAAGCGCGCGGTTCGGCCGTGGCGGAAGTTGCGTGGCGAGTCGCGACGGTTTGCGCGCCTTTAGCGACGGAAAGCGCTCGCTGCCCCAGAAACAGCCCCATGGCGAGGGTGGCCAACCCAACTACCGCTACCCCAGCCGGAGTCCATCCCGGAAGTCGTATCTCCTTACGGTGTTTGCGGGGCTCTTTTGAATGTGTCATCGTCGTCATCTTCTGTCAGCTCTTTTGGCTTACCATCAGGAAGATCCAACCCTCGTCTGGAATAGCCGCGCTCCAGGATATAGATCCAGCGATCCGCCGCTTTTATGTAATCTCTCGCCTCTCGGATATCTCGCCGAGACGCCCCGGCGCTTTTCGCTCGCGCAGCGAGCAAGCTGGACATCGCCGTAAGGATCAGGGCCAGACCGGTGAATATGGCGCTAATCCCCTCAGTGCTCATGCCAACCGCGTCTCACCTCGACCAGGAACAGAACCATCCCAAAGAACGCGACTAGTCCTATGGCAAGAATAGCCCAATGGTACCAGGTGATGGGAGCGCCTAAGCCGCGGAACATGAGCTGAACGGTGAGCACTTGATACCCCATCAGCGCGGAAAACCGGAGCTTCTGGCTCAAGGAGCGCGCCCAGGCGATGCACGGCCCCGCCAGGAGAGCGAACAGGACGCCCGACACAATCAACGTCCAACGCATCGGGTCCCAGACCCATAAGTCAGACCCCACCGTTGATCATCCCCATTATCAGGTAGGTGTTGCCGATGGGAAACATGGCAACACGAGTGTTAACACAGGGCGGAACGTCCAGGACAAGGCGTGACTTTGGCGTGACAGGGCAGTCTCGCCATCAGGCGTGACCCGTGCCGGCCCAAGGCCGGTGTGGGTATGAGAGTCCCTGAGACGCGCACCGTGCGAAAGCCCTTCAGACTCTACGACGTCGGCGCTTGCGCCATACTCGCGTACGGCCTCAAAAACGCGGCGGATCAGATGTCACGTCAACCTCCAGATGGCATGGTTCCGAAGGGACCGGTGCCCGAAAGCCGCCAGGATGGAGATGGCCCGACGTGCCTCGTGACTCATCTGCGCGCCCTGGCGCGAGATCGAAACTCCGCGGTTTCCATGAACCTACAAAGCCGACAAACCCGGCATACTCGAAGTCGCCGTGTCGCCATTCTCGTGGAACGGCATAAGGCCGGTCTTGAAGTCGATGGTCTCGTACACCGCGCCCGCTCTCATCGCGGTACCGCTCGGCGATCGCATTCAGCATCAGCGCGACTCAGCGCGTTGCGAGTCGGTGATGACCGCGGTGATGATCCGCCCGCAGTTCCAGGATCGACGTCAGGGATGCCGGGTCGGTGGCGGATCTCCGCCCAGGCGCGGCGGTCGAGTTCGAGACGATCAGCACCCAGCGGTTGGGTAGCGAGTACAGGTCGAGCGACTGCGCAGCGTCAGGCAGGATCACGCTGACGTCGTCGGTGCGGTACTCGAACTCAGCCGCGCGGAGTCGGGGCGAGACGTAGGGCGTGGCGCGAGCCACGCCCTCCCCGTCGAACCAAAGCGATCCGTAGTTAATCGCCGACAGCATGTGCGAGGATGACCGCGATGCGAAGTGCCCGGCTCCCACTCCAAAGCAGCAGGCGACGTCGCCGTGGGGATATGGGCTGCGTGGGATGCCCAGCGTCTCAGCCAGGATCGATTGGCGTCCGTGTACAGGTGAACGGCGACAAAGTATCTGTCCGCCAGGGTGTCGTCCTGTAGAACAATCGTCTGGTCGTACGCCTCGACATCGCGTGTAACAACGCCCGAGATGTCTACCTGGCGGGTAGGCGTCGTCAGCAGGAACACGCCAAGCGGCCACTCCATGTAACCGCCGTCCGGCATCTTGACGCCCGCCCAGGGGCGGACGCGCTGGTTCAGGAGACGATAGATGCCGTCATCGCGGATGACAAACTTGGCGTGTGCGGTCTCGGCGAGGAACTCGTGGGCGACCGAGCCCCGACTTCGACGTCGAGGTCTCGGATGCGGATGGCGTCACGGGTGAGTAGCTCAGCGAAACCGCCACTCACGCAGGGCGCGGACCCGCGCAGCACCCGCAGCACGACAGGCGGCGCGTACTCCAGTGAACCGGCTCAGGGCATCTCACGGCCCCGAAATTCGCAACGTCGTTAATGACGACGTGGTCCCGCTGATGCTACTCCGTCAGTAGGTTCCAATCTTTACATAGTAGTCGTTTGAGGGAGTGCGCGTAGTGCGCGTCTTACATCTTCAAGGGCAGGATCTCCGTACCGTTCAGGTAGACGTGTACGAAACCGACGAGGGGTACGAGGGGACCGCGGTGTGGACGACCACCTTCTCCCAGACCCGGGGCGGACGGTCCAGAGCGGTCCGATGAACTCGAAGTCAGCATCAGGCTCACGCTCGATCGTACACGCGCCATCGCGTGAACGGACGTGGCCAGGGCCGGTGAACCGTCGTCGACCGGCGGTGCCGCGGTAGAAGATAAACCAGTCATTCTCGCTCGCCATCCCAGGCGCCCATGTCGGGTCGCCGAACCGGATGTCGAACTCGTACCAGCGCTCTTGGTCCTTCTGGTCATTCCAGGACTTCCGAAGCCGGACAGCTCCGCGCGCTCGTGCGAGCCGACCGCGGTGTGCCCGTCCCGGACCTCGGTGCCCAGCGCGTGCGGGTGGTGGCGTGGACTTGCGTGCGACAATCTTGCGCGGTGTGTGGTGCCCCTGGAACGTGGCGCAGCAGCGCGCCCCCTCATAGGACTTGTTGCACGGATGTCCAGCAGGAAAGTTCCCCAGCTCGAAGTCCTCGGTGATGTGGACGTCGAGCCGACGGCTGCGTCGCCGCCAGTCTCCCCGCCC
Organism: Gemmatimonadota bacterium; assembly: GCA_016712265.1. Taxonomy (NCBI): domain Bacteria; kingdom Pseudomonadati; phylum Gemmatimonadota; species Gemmatimonadota bacterium. Next base: position 34,051 of record JADJRJ010000015.1, read on the forward strand.
TCAGTCAGCGTACCAAGTAACCACAACGCGGTCGGTGAAGTTCCGCTCGCGTGTGGACGCGAAGAACTCCAGCGTGTAATTTCCAGGCGTCGTCAGCACAGTATAGTTCACGCGAGACGTCGAGGAGATCTGCGGAACGGTCGTCACCGGCGTGAGCGGTAAGTCCACACCCACTCGATGTCCGTAGCCGGAAGCCGATCAGGCCGGACGCGCAGAACGCATCGAGAGCGGGCGTAAAGGTGCCGGCGACATCGCGCGGATGTTCTTCCGGTCGGAAGCCGCTCCGCCAGGCCGTGTACCAGAGGATTCCATCCACATAGAGCGGTGGTTGTGGAGGTCCACTCAATGGCGAAGTTGTGCCACTGCCGGAGGTCTACCGGGTAATCCGGCACGTCGATTTGGTGATCGGAGCCGTCCAGCGACGGGTAGTGCAGGAACGCACCGGCCGCCTGCTGTCCCGGCTCCCCATTCTCCAGGAAGTCGTACTCACCGTCCAGGGGCCAGCTTGCGTGGTCCGACCAGAGAATGCCGACCGGGTGGTAACCGCCGTCCTCCGCGCTCAGCACGCCCCAGCCCGCTGGCGCGCGGCCGTGCTCCGATCGGACGATGGCGGCGGCGTGCCCACAACTCGCCAGCCCGCAGGCCGTGATCGCCGGAGCCGACGACCTGCCCCGTACAGGAGAACGTAGCCCCAGGAGCGACCGGCATCAGCCCCGGCGGAGACGATCAGCGCGCCAGTCCCGCCCGAGCCGCCGGGACCCGCGCAGGCGCCGGTGACCGGGGTCAGCCAACCAGTTGTGCCGCGCTTCCAGTCCCGGACGTACACGGGCGCGG
>JADJRJ010000016.1 GCA_016712265.1 Gemmatimonadota bacterium
TGCCTGGGATGGGACGAGGAGGGGGTGGGCGACGGCGGGATACCCCACGCACAGATTTGGGAGGGGTTGCACACGGGCTGTGGTGGTGTTACGTTTGGTGACAGTGGTGACTGGGCTCGGGGTACGAATCCTGTGTTTCCCGGGTGGGCACGGTAGCTCAAAGTGGAGCGCGCGTTTTCGCGAGGTGTCGGTTCGAATCCGGCCCGTGCTGATACGAGGGGGAGTGGATGACGCCATTTGTGGGGTTGGACGCGCGGCAGTTGGGGGCATTGTGGAATGCGTTCCAGTGGTGTCAGGAGCATTGTGTGATTGACGATGCCGAGGTGGAGGGTCAGGGGGTGGAGTATTACAACCTATCGCGGTTGGGGACTGGCCGGGTGGTGATGCGGCTCAAGCGGGAGGGGGAGGAGTAGAATGTCGGAGGAAGACGCGCTGCGCACGGCGGTGATGCACACGTCGGTATACTGGGATTCTGTGCTTGCCGGCTGTGATGAGCATTGCCTGATGGACGTTGAAGTGGGGGGCTACCGACTTGGTGGGCCGGGCGTGGTGGCCCTCTACGTTCACCTGATGGAGTGTGTGAATGGGGAAGGGATCGAGGCCGAGGCCGGTGGGTGATCCTGGCCAGTGGCGGACCAACTGGGAGGCGATCTTTGAGCGGAAGGACGGTGGTGGCGGGGATCGACACGACGCGGGCGGTGGCTCGGGCACGGGCGCATTACGAGGCGCTGGCGGCGACGGCGGAGCCGGCGGAGTGGGAGGGGATCGCCCGGAAGGGGCGGAATCTGGTGGCCTGCCTGTCCTGTGGGACGCTTGGGATGCGTTCCGGGAGCGGCGTGGACGAGAACTGGCGGCGCGCGGTCGCGTACTGGGATAGGGCGGACGGATGAGCGGTCGCACGATCTTGGAGGAGCGGCCGCACGACGGACCACAGAGCGCGTTTCTGGCCAGTCCGGTGTTCGAGGGGGGCTACGGCGGGGCGTTGGCGGCGGGCAAGAGTTGGGCGATCACGCGGGGCGGGCTGCGCTACATGACCAACGGGAACGCCCGGGCGATCATCATGCGCCGGACCTTTCCCGAGTTGCGCGACCTGATGGACAAGGCGCACCAGATCATGCCCTTGCTGGGGCTGACGTGGTATGCGAGCGAGAAGCGGTGGGTGCACAGCAACGGGTTCCGGCTGGAGTTCGGGTACTGTATTGGCGGGGCCACCGAGGTGGTGATGGGTGACGGGTCACACCGTAGGATGGACGAGATACGGATTGGTGATTACGTCCAGACACTAGAGGGCCAGCGCCGCGTGACCGATCACTGGTCCGTCGGGTGGCGCGAAGCGGTGGATGTGACGGTGGAATCGGTGCGATCAACGATCAGCCAGCATCATCCGGTTTTGACGGGAGATGGCCAGTGGAAGACGCCCTCTGAGATTGAAGTAGGTGGCGAAATCGTGCGTACAGAAGGGTCACGGAACACCCAAGCAACTGGACTGCCGCCCGGATGGTTCGCCCGGCTAGCGCAATATGTACCTGATCGTCGGTTAGTGGCTTCATCGGAGTGCGGTAGCGAATCGCAGAGTGGCGACGACAGTGCTCCGATGTCGAAAGTACTTCCAAGTTCTCCGGTCGGTTGTCCCACGGAATTTCGTTGCGGTGATGTACCTGTTCGCCGGGAAGTAGAAGGCGGCCCAGAGAGCACTCGGCAACCAGACGATGCTGGTAAACGTGACCAGACCGGGCAGACCCCGGATGATCTGGAGAGTATTCGAGGACGTACCCCGTGGGGAGGCGCTTGGTACTACCACCCCTACACGAAGGATCGCCGTCCCGTGATCGTGGACGTCCGCTCTTGCTTGGCTGAAATGCGCCCAGTGGGTGCAAAGGCATTATGGGATATGACGGTTGAGGGTGCTAATCATTATATCCTAAAATCTGGAATTGTCAACCGGAACTGTGAGTCGTTTGCGGACGTGCAGCAGTACATCGGGCAGGAGTTCACCTACATCGGGTTCGACCAGCTGGAGCAGTTGCCGGAGGAGCGGATTTGGACGACGTTGATGTCCCGGTTACGCACCACGGACGCTTCGATCCCGCTGATGGCGCGGGCGACGTTCAATCCCGGCGGTCCGGGCCACGGGTGGGTGAAGCGGCGGTTCATTGTGCCGTGTCCACCGGACGGGACGCCGATCTTTGACGAGTACGGGAACACGCGGGCGTTCTTCCAGGCGACGATCTACGACAACCCGACGCTCCTCAAGAACGATCCGCGCTACTTGCAGTACCTGAAGTCATTGCCGGAGACCCAGCGCCGGCAGATGTTGAACGGCGAGTGGGATGCGGGCGAGGGGATCGCGTTCCCGGGGCTGACCGATCGGTCCCATCTGGTGATGGGGCAGACGGTGGTGGACCGGAGCTGGAACCTGTTCGGCGCGTTCGACTGGGGGTATGGCCACAAGTGGGCGTTCGGGCTGTTTGCCGTCCTTCCCGGTGGGCGGATTCGGGTGGTGGACTCGGTGATGGGGAGGCGGCATACCCCGGACATGATCGTGGAGCGGGTGCGTGAGCTGCTCAAGCTCCACGGGCTGAGCTTTCAGGATTTGCAGTACACAGTGGCGGGCTCGGACGTGAAGATTCGGGAGGAGTCCCGGGGCAACTACGGCCCGAGCGTGCTGGAGCAGTTCATGATGGACGGCTGGATGCTGACCAACGCGGACAACTCCCGGGTGGCCGGCTACCAGAATGCGCTGTTGTACGTGGACCGGAAGCGGGTCGAGTTCGCCGACACGGCTGGGAATCAGGTGGGGCTGCGCCAGCTGATGGACATGGCGACCGACCCGGACTTCCCGAACGACGTGTTGAAGGTGGACGTGGACCCGGAAACGGGCGAAGGTGGCGACGACTGGTACGATATGTTCCGCTACGGGCTGATGTCGCGGCCGGTGGCACGGGCGCTCCCGGGCGGGGGCGCCAACAAACTACCTGACCGTCACTTGCCGTGGGACCAGCGGGCGGAGCGAGCATCAACGAAGACGTTTGCGCTTCCAGCCGTCGCGCTCCCCGGTAAGGGCGGGCCAGGATCTACCTCAGGGGAGGTCGTGTGAACGAGTTGCCAGAGACGTTGATCCCGGTCGGGGATCGGATCGTGGTGAAGCCGGAACAGGGCGAGAACAAGTCCAAGGGCGGCATTCTGGTGCCGGAGATGGCCAAGGAGCGCCCGGTGCGCGGGACCGTGATCGGGCTGGGCACCAGCGTGAACGCGATGGTGTTGCGTGAGGGCGTGATCGTGGTCTACGGCCAGTACTCCGGCACCGAGGTCGAAGTCGGCGGCGAGAAGCTGCTGGTCCTGCGGGAAGCGGACATCTTCGGGGTCGTGCAGTGAGACGGCTTGCTGGCGGCATCATCGGGATTGTGCTTCTGGCGTTGGGGTGTCGTGGGGCGGCGCCCGGTTCATGTCGGGCTGGACATGTGTGGGTTGACGCAAGGTTGTCGGCGTCCAATGCCTGTGTACCGACCCAACGCTACGACGACAGTGTGAACACAGCATTGCGAGCTGCAATCGACTCACTACGGTCGGTGAAGCCATGAGTGGCGAGCTGATGGCCCGGGAAACCCGGCACCCGCATTCGCTGTATGATTTCGTGACACACAAGCGGCTCATGCAGACTGAGATCGCCATGATGGCGGAGTTGCGCGGGCTGTACGAGCAGGTCGAACAGTTGACCAAGATTCTGGGAGTCTTGGTGGGAGGTGGGTCGGATGGGGAAGTGGTTCAACCGAGCGGCGACGAGCCCAGCGGACGAATTGCTGGCGATCTACCGCGAGAAGGTGAAGACGCTGGAGGCGGAGAACCGCCGCCTGCAACTGGCGCTGGAGACGGAGAAGCTCCGCATACCGGAGGCTGATGCGGTTGACGGGGTTGGGCAGTTGCCCGACGAGATCGAAGACGCCATCCGCAGCCGCTTCTCCTATAGCCCGATCGCCTCGGGCCTGACCCGCGCCGCCGTCCGCGACATGATGCGGACCTCGCGGAACATCGACGCCCTCCAGGTGCTGGACAACCTCGGGGAGCAGGCATGACCGCCCCCGCCATTCAGGGTGAGGTCGAGGCCCCGGTCACCAATCGCGGGGCCGCGCCCGAGACCAGCGGGAAGCCCGCCGCCCCCAAGTACGGCTTCTATCTCGACGAGAAAGACGAGGCGAAGGCCGCGAGCCGGGCGACCGAGGACTTCGAGCGCAACCAGAAGCATCACCGCTGGCTCGCCGCCGTGTGGAAGCGCAACAAGTGGTGGCGCGAAGGGCGGCGTTTTGTACAAATCGAGAAGAATCAGGACTTGTCGTCCGTCCGGCTGGTGCAGCCGCTTGGGGGTGGAGAACCTCCCCCCGATGCCCAACCTGACCGACCAGTTCACGCGCTCCACGATCGCGATCATGATCGCGGACCCGCCCCGCCCGGAGTGCGAGCCGTCCAAGGACGACATCGAGGCCCGGGATTCGGCGCAGGCGTCCACGCGACTGCTGACACAGGCCGTGAGCGAGTCCGGCCTGAACACGGACGGCGTGTACGAGACGGCGCTGGACGTGGCCGGCACGTATGGCTCCGGGTTCGTGGAAGTCTGCTACGACCCCAAGGGCGGCGGGCTCCAGCCCATGACGATCGCGGCCCGGGTCGGTGCGATGACCGAGGAGGAAGCGGTCCTGGGCGACGGCCCGATGACCCGCAAGTTCGTGATGCCGGACGGCACACTCAGCGACTCCTCGGCCGGCGCCAAGAAGCAGTGGCAGCCTAAGGTCCAGCTCCACGTCCTGCACGGGAATCAACTGCGGTTCCTGCCCAGGATGTGCCAGGGGATCGAGGACGCGCAGGGGGTGGTGATCATCCGCTACGAGTCGTTCGGCAAGCTGGCCTCGATGTACGAGCGGGTCCGGTCCATGACGCCGGAAGATCAGTGGGTGATGTGCCAGTGGCACCCCAACGACAAGCACCGCATCATCCCGCCCGACCTGGAGTACCAGCCGGTGCGCGACCCGGATACGTCCGTGACGCCGCCCGACGACTACCCGGTGGCCACAGTGCGGGTCTACTACCGCTCCCACGAGGCGTACCCCTATGGGTGCCGGGCGGTGTTCGCGGGCAACAAGTTCCGGCTGGAAGCGAAGCCCTTGATGGCGCAGACCCCGGACGGCAACGGCGGGATGCAGGACCAGCTGATGTCGCTCCCGGTCGCGCAGTTCCGCTGGCGCCGGCAGGAAGGCAACCCCTACGGCCAGACGGACGTCGAGATCGCCGGGCCGATGGATGAGCAGCGGGCCGCGATCTTTGTGGGCCGGCAGGAGCGGGCGTGGAAGGCGAATCGCCCCCGCGCGATCATGCCGTTCGGCACCACGATCCAGCCCGAGGAATGGTCCGACTGGGAGAAGCCGTTGCAGGCACCGCCGGGCGGGAAGCCCGAGTGGTTCCCGCTGGCCCCGGACGACGGCACCTCGGTGGACATGATCGAGCGGCTCAAGGCCGAGATGATGGAGGTCTTCGGCATCACGCCGATCTCCCTCGGTCAGGTCGCCGGCAGCGTCCGGTCGGCCGAGCAGCAGAAGACCGCGATCGAGCAGTCCGTGGTGGCCCTCTCGTCCAAGCGCGCCAGCTTCGAGGACGGCTACGAGCGGATGCACCGGCTGATCTTGGAGGCGTACCGGGCCTATTGGGATGTCCCCATGCTGCTCCAGTACCAGACCGACGACGGCGCCTATCAGGTCGAGTCGCTCCTGCGGGAGGATCTGGGAAATACCTCAGCAGTGAGAGTTCGGCGCGGCTCGGGCACGATGCTGTCCGCGACCGCCAAGAACGACCTCATCATGCAGCAGGCCCAGATTATGGGGCCGCAGGAAGCTACCCGGTTACTGCGCGACAACCTGGCCCCGCTGGTGGGGCTGCGCGACGAGCCCGCGACCAAGCGGATCAAGCGGCAGCTGCATCGGTGGCGCAAGGGGCCGGAGCCTGAGGTGGCGCAGGCCAAGCCGCAGCCGCAGATCGACCCCGCGACCGGCCAGCCCGCGATCGACCCCATGACCGGGCAGCCGGTGATGGTGGACCCGGTGGCGCAGGCCGCAGCGGCGGTGTTCGAGCAGCTCCCGGTGGACGACGAGCAGACGGTCGCCGCGCTCCAGCACGCGGAACTGCTGGAAGCGGTGTCCGAGATGGACATGCACGCCCATCCGCCCGCATGGAATCAGGCGCTGGTGCAGCGGTACCTGTACGCCCGGCAAGCGGCCGGGATCATGACCGTGATGGAGCAGCAGCAGCAGGCCGCGCAACAGCAGCAGGCGCAGGCGCAGCAAGCCCAGCAGGAGCAGGAAGGCAAGCGGGCCGAGAAGCAGGAAGACCGCGCCCACGAAGCCAAGGAGCGCGAAGCCTCTAGCGAGGCCGAGATGCAGCGCGAGCAGATGCGGGCAGCCGCCCGCTCCCAGATGCCCCAAACAGGAGCCTGACCGATGTGCAGTATTCAGCCCACAGCAAACACGCCGTGTCCTAGGTGTGGCCATTGCCCGACATGCGGCCGCAGTAACCCGCAGCGCCTCATGGCGCAGCCCATCTGGTTAGTGCCACAATACACGGGGTGGTGGTTTGGGCCGATTGTGACGAACGTCGCTACCAGCGGCACAATCACGACCACCGGCGGTGGCCAAGCTGTGGGTGCCGGAACGACCCGAATCGGGTAAGTGTATCGTTTCTAACCAGTCCCACTTGACAGTGGGCGGAGGCTGACGTAGATTTATGACCGACAACAATCCTGTAGCGGACTTTGAGTCCGAGCTGGACCGGGCGTTCAACGCGGCATTGCCGGACGACTCGCCCGAGCTGGCTGTACCGAGCGGTGACGCGGAACCTGCGAAAGCGGACGCGCCCCCGGCCCCCGACGTATCGACACCCCAGATTGGGGTAGATCGCGGGGATGGACGAGACGCCACGGGGAAGTGGGTTGGGAAGGGACAAGAGCCCGCGAAAGCGGGCGAAGGAATGCCCGCTCCCGACGCTGTACTGCCGGACGCTGAGGTTGAGGCCGCGAAAGCGCCCGATCCGTTCCGGGTAAGGTTCCGAGGTGGCGAACACGAGGTGATCCCGGGTGCGGTCGTTCGAGAGGACGGCCTGTTGGTCCCGAAGGAGCACATCCAGCGCGCCCAGGAACTGTTTGGCCGTGCCCTCAAATATGACGAGGAGCGCGCCCAAGTCAAGGAGCAGTTGTTGAGGTCGCGGCAGGCGGAGTCTTCGGCGAAAGCCAACGAGACTGCGATGCAGGCCGAGATCAATCGCCTGTTCGAGATCGCGGGGTTGCAGAACGACGAGGAGCTGGCCGTGCAAGCGGTGCAGTACATGCTCGAACTGCGACAGTCCCGACCGATCCTGGAACAGCGCATCGCCCTCGAACGCGAGAAGGCGGAGCTGGCGTTGCAGCGCGAGTTGCAAGCCCCAGACCCTGAGCAGACCCGCGAGCACGTCACCCAGCAGGTGGTGGGGACGGCCGCCGAGCATCTGCGCTCCTTCGAGCCGCACCTTCAGGGCCTGACCGAGGAGGATGGACAGACGATCCTCCAGCGGGTGATGGACGACCCCGAACGATATGCCTACCGGGTGGGACGCACCCTCAGCGAGCGCGAGCGCGCCGCCGGGGTCCAGCCGGGCGAGGTGGTGTTCGATGTGGACGCCCTCTACCGCGACGTGCAGGTCTTGCACTCGTACCGCCAGAAGATCATCGCGGCGGAAGCCGCACAACGCGAGGCCGTGAAGGCCGCGCAAGCCAATGCTCGGGCGACCGCGAACGCGGCGCCACCGCCCCCCGCTCCGACCACCAACGGCAAGGCCGAGGCCGACAAGCCCCGCCAGATCGCCAAGGGGCAGACGTGGGACGAGTTCAAGGAGAGCTTGGCGTTTACCCTCGATTGACCTAGGAGGCCACTATGGCCTATTCCGTAACGACCTCGCTGACCGACCTCCAGAAGCTCGGCAAGCAGGTCCACGCAGGCGTCTTCCTCGGCGCCGTGAAGCGATCCGAAGCGTTCAAGCGCTTCAAGCAGTTGAAGGACTTCGACATGAACCTCTCCCAGTGCAGCGTGACGTTCACGCTTGACCTGCTGGAGAACGGCGTGGGGTCGTTCATCGCCGAAGGTGGGCGCGAGTCCGATCCGAAGACCGTGGCGCCGGTTGACGCGACGGTGACGTGGGCGAACTACAGCGACCGCTGGTCGTTCACGAAGACCTCGCAGTACCTCGACGCGAAGCACACCAAGGGACTGCTCATGAAGCAGGCCAAGTTCCAGACCATCAAGATGGTCGAGGGACTGTGCAAGCGCGTGGGCATCGCGTTCTACGGCGCCTCCTCGGGCGTCATCTGCCAGACCTCCACGAACGCCACGCAGGCCAACGGCACCTACACCCTCGAAGACGGCTTCGATCAGAGCACGATCGACAACCCCGAGTACCTCGCGGGCATGTTCACCACGAACGACCGCGTGGCGCTGGTGCGCTCGGGCACGATCGTGACGAACTCCACGGGTGGCGACGTGACGGCCCGCTCGCTCTCGGGCGGCACCATCGCGGTCACTTGGGGTGGGTCGGTGGACTCGGACGCGAACGATCAGGTCGTGTTCTCCAACTCCTCGCTGTCGGACGGCGGGACCGGGCTGGCGTACACCGACTACAACAAGGCGCCCTACGGCCTGACGGAAATGGCCACCACGTCCTCGCTGTTCGGTATCGCGACCTCCTCGTATGACAACTGGGCGGCGGCGCACTCGGATACCTCGGGCGGCGACCTCACTGGCACGAAGCTCAAGAAGGGACAGCACGAGATCGGGTTCAAGGGCACGGGCGCGAAGGCGAACCTGCTCATCATGGACCCGGGCGTGGCCCGCCGGCTGTACCAGACCACCTCGAACGCGGTGCAGTTCAACGACCCGCTCGGGATGGAGATTCTCGGCTCGGTGAAGACCGGCGGGATCAGCAGGAGTCGGAAGACCCGCTCTGCCCCCCGGGCTGGGCGTTCCTCCTCGACGACCGCGAGTTCATGAAGTGGTCGCTGGTGGACTTCCCGAGCGATACCGCGACCTCGCTGGAAGGGCTGGAGAACTCGAACATCGACAAGCTGCAAGACGTCAACGGCAGCGTGTTCGCGTTCGATCTCCCGTTCAACTTCCTGACGAAGAAGCGCGCCGCGATGGCCTACTGGACCGGCCTGACCCGCGCCTAAGCAGTGATCGAGGGGGTTGGCATGGCGCCGGCCCCCTCCCACTGACCTGACCACACACAAGGAGTACCTATGGCTGCACCGTCCAATGTGACCGTGCCCCTCCATCGAATTGGCCCCGAAGAGGCAATCGACCTAATCTATCAGATCGTCACGCAACTGAACTTGCTGACAGGCGCCGTGCGCGCCGGGTTCACCAAGATCGACGCCGATGCTGGTACTGGGATGGACACGGACTACTTCGCAACCATCGTGGATGCTGCCGGCTCACACCCGGTGCAGCAGATCACACTGACCGAGGGGCTGTAATGGCGCAGGTGATTCGGTGGGAACGGGAACCCCTCCCCGCGTGGGAACACGAACTGGGACGGATCAGCGGTCCCACCGAACACCTGTCCCACTTGGTGATGAAGTGGGTGCCGTTCGCGAACCAACGCCTGGCGCAACGCTGGGTCGTGTTCGAGGCGGTCCCCTTTCCCTACTGCTTCCCCGTGCTGAACCAGATGCGCGAGGAACTCCTGCTCACCGATCCGTTGGTGCGATGGGCGTGGGAGTATGCAGAGCAACACAATGCGTTTCCGGTCCCCTTCTGGGTAGCCCAAGGCCATGCCCTCGGGCACCCGACCGGGTACAACGTGATCGAGCAGGCGCAGGCCACGGTCGGCCTCCTGCCCGACAAGCCGCCGGTCATCGGTGAGCTGGAGTACATGGAGCCGAACGCGCTGATGTTCGAGGCGATCCGGCGTCGCAGTACGATCAACCGCAAGCTCAAGAACGCGATGGACGAGCGCGCGATGATCCGGGACGAGGCGCAGCGGAAAGCGCGCCAGACCCTGTTGGACCAGACCGAGGCCCTGTTGTCGGACTCGGTGGAGGCGGCGACCCGCGAGTTCGTGCAGTCCGCGCCCGTGATGGAGCGTGGGCAGGCGAACCGGGCCAACGTGGATGACGAACACCTCGCCGAATACGTCGAAACCGGGCACTTGCCCTACCTCAAAGCCCCTATCTAGGGAGGAATCACCCCGTGGCACGCAATAGCGCGATCGAGCACCCGCAGGTCAAGGAGCGGGTGGTCCGCCGATTCAAGGACCGGCACGGCCGGGTGTACGAAGCCACCATCGACATCCGCACCAACCAGCCGATCTCCCGTATGCGCCCGATGTTCAAGGCGCCGTGGCATTCGGATCGAGCGGTCTTGGTCCACAACGAGGACGACGGCACGTCCGCGATCGACTTGCGTGAAGACGTGGTGATTGCCGAGCGGAAGCAGGCCCACAAGGAGTGGGAAGACTCGCTGACCCGCTACGGGCTGGCGATGCACGGCGAAGCGTTCAACCCGGCGCAGCCGACCGCTGCCCTGTTGCGCGTGATCGGGCCCAAGCCGGAGCCGGTGGAGTACGCGCTGGCCGCGAAGAAGGGCGACCCCTGGATTCTGGGCAACACGACCGAGATGCCGGTGTGGGCGAAGAAGCTGCGGGCGCAGGAGCGGATCGTGGAAGATGAGTACGCCTTCCTGACCGCGAGCGAGACCGATCCCTACGGGGACATCGAGGAGCAGGTAGACCCCCAAGCCATCGGCGGCAAGCGTGTCCCGGTGAAATCACGAGGTAGGTAAATGGCCAACAACATCGCGTCAACGGCGCTCGCGACTGGCGTGCAGGTCGTCACGCTGGACACCACGGGCTCGGTCAAGCTCCCGTGCCCCAGTGACACCAAGGTGTCGCGCTGGGTTCTGCATGTGATCTTCAACGGGGTGACCCCGGGCGCGTTTGTGCCGGAGTTGTCGATCTTCGGGACGGGCGTGGACCTCACTGCCGACACGGTGGAGTGCGCCTACTACAAGGTCTCGACCGGCTCGACCGCCATCACGGCGGGCACCGCGACGAGTGCGGTCGATCAGGACATCTACGTGGTGCCCTGCGACGGCTGTGAGCTGACCCTGAACTTCACGGCGGCGACCCACTCGCTGACCGTGTACGCGATGCCCCTGCTCGGGTAATGCGGAACTTCGCCGCCACGAAGCGCCGGGCGTTCGCGCCGCAGATTTCTACGGCCCAGCCGCAGAACCTGCGGCCGACGTTCGGCGGTACGCTGCTCCTGCCGACCGGCGTGACCGAGAACCGGGTCACCGGCCGGACGGAAGGGAACCCCAACAACATCGTGGTGGACTACGCTTTGGGCGGACCATCCCAGGGCGGTCAGGTGCATTTCGTGGCCACCCCGGGCGAGTTCAACACGGCGTTGCAGCAGGTGGCGGGCACGACCACGCACGACATCGTGGTCATTACGGCCGACTTCACGGTCGCGGTCACGAAGTCCTTGCCATTGCGTCCGAACAATGCGTGCAAGTGCGACATCGTGTCGCTCGCGGTCTGGAACGGGACGTTCGGGAAGGCGCACGGCGAGCGGGTCACCCAGAACGAGTCGGGACTGGCGACGTTGACGCGCGAGCTGATCTGGGACGGGACGGGCACGCCGCCCGGGAACGCCTCGACGGGCATTCCCAAGGGTGGCTGGAATATGTTCGACACCGGGGCGATCAGCTCCGTGTACTCGGACCGGGCCAGCGGCTATCGGTTCATCGGGATCAAGTTCCGGCCGCATCCTTCGGAGTCCCGCATCAGCGGGTACTTCATGACGATGGGCCAGTTCGGCTCGGGCCAGAACAACGTCACGAAGGAGCCCACTGGGATCATCTTCGACCGTTGCGTGTGGGCGTTTGGGACTACGCAGGTCAAGGGTGCATTGGTCCTCTCGTGCCGGAACTCGGCCGTGATGGGGTGCTGGAATCGGAGAGTGCTTCAGCTTCAACAACGACCGCCTGTTGGACAGCCTTGGGATTACCGGGTCCGATCAGCGACGGTGGTTGTGGGCGGACGTGAACGGCATTCTGGTGGCGAACAGCTCGGGCGGTGTCCTGATCGAGAACAACTACATCGACTCGACGGGAATCAATGTCATGTTCGGCGGCGGCGCCCAGAGCGTAGGCGCCAACATCACCAACTGCGTGGTGCGCCGGAACTATATCACCAAGGACGAGGCGTACTACAACGCCCGAGCCTTGGCGGTAGTCAACGGCAACATCAACGACTGCACGACGAAGAACCTGTGGGAGTGCAAGAACGGACTGTACTTCGTCATCGAAGACAACGTGTTCCGCAACTCCTACGACTACATCGGGCAGGGGCAGAACGGACAGGTCTTCGTCCCGAAGAACCAGTCCTACGGGTCGCCGGGGTTTGACCCAGAGGCGGGCCACATCCTGATCCGTGGCAATTGGATTGACGACTTTCAGATCGGCATGGGGCCGCTTGGGTTTGCCGGCGTGGCGAATGATGCGTCCGCTATTGCTTCGCTGTATGTCCGGGAAATCCATGTGGTGGACAACCTGTTCACCGACTGGAACAACTCCGCGTTCGGTTCTCCGCGCATCTTCCAGATTTCGGACCAGATCGGGCGTCTGTACTGGAAGCACAACACGGTCTACGGGGCGAACAACCTGTCGAACGGCAAGGTCATGATCTTCGACAGCTCGATGACCACGCCGACGCGCCCGGTGGACGAGCTGAACTGGGACGACAACATCCAGAGCTGGGGCGAGTGGGGCACCAACGGCGGGATCAGTCGCGGCGGCGGCCCGAACGGGGATGCGGCGCTGGCGGCGGTCTGTACGACGTACAGTTGCTCCGGGAACGCCTTCATGCGCGGCGTGTCGGGCACGCCGACCGGGTACCCGGCGGGCAACTACTACCTCGCGGCGTGGACTGACATCTACGAGTCGGCCGACATCGCGGCGGGCGTCTACAAGCCGAAGACCTCGTGGGCCGATCGGCTGGCGAGCGACGGCTGGACCAAGGGGATCAGCGACTGGGACCACTTCGCGTCCCGGATCGCGGGAGTGGATAGCTAGATGGCCATTGCCTTTCGTTCGGCCTCAAACTTCGGCACCGCAACGGCATCGACGTCTGTGGTCGGGCCGAAACCATCTGGGGTCACGGACGGGGACACGCTGGTCGCCTTCACCGAGTGCCGCAAGGAGAGTGCAGTCGGGGAGCAATCGGGGCCGGCGGGGTGGGCGAACACGGTCAGCAACAACCAGGAAGCTGGTCCCTCGCACAATCTCCAGTGCTGGACCAAGACCGCGACCTCCTCGGAGCCGGCGGACTACACGTGGACCAACACCGGCGGCGGGGCGTGGGCCGGGACGATTCTGGCCTATAGCGGGGTCGGAGCGATCGGGGCGACCGCCAGCGGGTCGGAAGCGACCCTTGACACGACGCAGACCTGCGACGGGCTGACCACGACGACGGACAACGCGGTGGCGATCTACGCCTTCGGGTTGAACGAGGGCTCCTCCCCGACCCGCATCCCGCTGACGCCGCACGCTTCGGCCACCAAGCGTGGCGAGGCGAACTCGACGGTCACGGGCGTGGGGATGGGAGTCTCGGCACACGACGAAGTGCGGGCCACGGCCGGCGCGACGGGCAGCCGGGACGCGACCACGGCGGGCGCGAACAGTACGAACACCTGGATTGCGATTGAGCTGATCGAGGCGAGCGGTGGTGGTGGTGGTGCCCTGCTCAAGAAACTTCTCCTAGGCGGGTAGCCTCATGGCATTTCTGCGAACGAACATCACGCCGGACTCGGTAGACAACTCGGTCATCATCCGCATTCTGACTCCACGGACGGCACGCCAGAGACCGGAGTGGTTGCGGCGACGTCCGGCTTGGCGCTGGAGTATCGGCGCGAGGGCGCGGCCAGCACGGCGATCACCGAGGCCGACCTGACCAACCTGACCGACGCGCACAGCGATGGCGGACTCAAGCACATCGGGAACGGCTACTACCGGCTCGACGTGCCAGACGCTGCCTTCGCCTCGGGCGTGCCCGGGGTGTTGGTCCACGGCACGGTGACCGGGATGGTCGTGCAGGGGGTCTACTGCGAGCTGGCCTACCGCACGGTCAACGCGGTCCAGATCAGCGGCGACTCGGTGGCGGCGGACAACCTGGAGAACGCCTTCGACGACACGGCTGGCCCGGTGCCGTGGGTGGGGATCGTGGATCAGGGGACAGCGCAGAGCGCGACCGGCACGACGATTGTCTTGCGGGCGGCGACCCCGATCGGGGCGGACGATGTGGCGATTGGGTGTGTGGTGGCGGCCTACGGCTCGACGCAAGGCTACTGGCAGTTCCGGGCGATCACGGACTACGTGACGGCGACGGATACCGCGACGGTCGATACGTGGACGGTGACGCCCTCGGGCACGATCAGCTACAAGGTCTTCGGATCGCCCCCGGTGTCAGCCTCGTACCTCCCGGCGGTGAACGTGACGCAGTTCGGCGGATCGAGCGGCACCTTCTCGGGCGGGCGGCCGGAAGTCAACATGAGCCATGTGGCGGGCTCCTCGGTGAGCACCACGGTGGCGCAGATCGGCGC
>JADJRJ010000017.1 GCA_016712265.1 Gemmatimonadota bacterium
TCGTTGTCGCTCCATTCGCGGAAGTGCTCGGCAAGGTCAGGCATCGCTGGCTCCCTTCTCGGTGGGGGTGCCGGTGGCGGGCGTGAACCAGCAGCAACACACGAGGCAGTAGTGCGATCCCCACTCTGGGAAAAAGGAATCAACCACTTGCCCGCTGCTCCCGCACTGCGGGCACGTCGGCTTCTCGCCCACCTGCCCAAGTCCAACGCCCTCGGACTTTGCTACCGGCGTGGCTGTCAAAGTCGGCGCGGGGTAGGCGGGGCTACTAGCAGAACTCGGCCCGCCACTAGCAGAAGTCGGGGTGGTCTGAACGGGCTGCACGCGGGCGGCGCGGAGGCGGTTGGCAAGGTCGATGACCCGCTGCACCGACCCGTTGCTCGCCACCAGCGTGTGGCGCAGTGACTCGCACCAGCCCAACAGGTCTCGCACCCGGTCATCCGGGAAAGTGAACCCCGGTCGGCTGCCGGGCTTCGCGGGTTGTACGCGGGAGGCGGCGCTGAGTAGGGCGATCTCTTCGTCGGCCTCGGCGCAAACACAGTTGATGAAGTACTGCCACTTCTGCTCGGTGGTGTGTCCCGTTGCTTCATAGACGTTCCTGGCTCGCTGCGCGTAAGAGCCGAGCCCGCTTCCCTGCTGTGCGGGCTGCGGGGAGCCGTACATCTGCTTTGCTGAGTCCGCGTCACGAATCGCGTTCCGCCACTCCCGACGTTCAATGCCCGCCATCGCCTGCTGAATCGCCGACTGCAAGGCAGGCTGCCCACGCTCGGCCTCCCGCTCGCGCAGTTCCGCCTCGCCCGCTGGCGAGTCCCACGCGCCGCCGGACGCGGCACGGAGGGCGTCGATCGGCGTGCGCGGGTCCGGGGCCTTGGCGAGCGCGGCGCGGGCGGCGGAGGGAGAGGGGAACCAGTAAGGGCGGCTTACCCACTCCGCCACTCCGACCCACACACTCCCCGCGAGACGCTGGTCTTTGCTTGTATCCCACACCGTCACCATGCCCGGCATGGGCTCGTACACCTCGCACTCCCGCTCCCACTCCCGTCCCTGGCCCTCCCCCGGCTGGGGGGCGGAACCAGTCACGGGCTCCAACTCCAGTGCGTCCGCCAGCGCGATCGCGTTCATCACGGCACCGCACGCGATGTCGGCGATGGGCTTCGCAACTTCCGACATCGAACATTGCTGGATGGGACGCTTGGCGATGATGGCGACCTGTAGCCTCGCGGCCTGGTCGATGATGAATCTGTCGCGGTGTGTCTGCCCTTGCTCGGTGGTCATGGCTGCTCCTGGTGGGGGGCGGAACGGGCGGCGAGCATCGAGTCGGCAAAGCGGTACGCTTGGCGGGCGATGGCCCTCTCGTAACTTCCAATCAATCGGTGCGGCTCTCCATCCCGCTTCTTCACGTCCTCGCGCATGAAGGCTCTCCACGATCCGTCTTTGACCTGGCAATACACCAAGTCCTCGCAGTGACCCTTGGGCCACGGCTCGAAATCACTGGTTTCGTAGTCCGGCGGGAACACCCCTCCGTCACCCACTGGCGAGCACATCCCCGTCAACGCATGCGCCGCGAAGTGGTCCCGCAGGTTCAGCACCACCGCGCCGTAGTGGCCGGTGCCGGGAACGTCCACCTTCACGACTGCTTCCTGTCCATCTTGCTTGCTCACTCCGTCACACTCCTTGTCTGCGTGGCTGCCAGCCACTGGGCGTACTGGGTCATGCGGGCTCCTGAGAGGGGGCGATCCGCCTCACGCGCGGCGGCCCGATCTTGCTCGACACCACCGCCACGGCCTCGATCCGGTACACCGTGTAACTCGACTCGCACCAGTTGTCCACGGTCATTTGCGCCGAGCGTCGCTTCGCCGCCGCGATCGCCTCGGCCTCGGTGTCGAACAGGTCGCCCTCGTCGATCCCGTCAGAGAAGTGGCGGGCGTCGCCCTCGATCACCGCGCCGTTCTCCACGTCGCCGTTCAGGTTCACGACCCACCACACACGCTGCGTTGCCATGCCTACTCCTCCGGCCTCGCCGGGAATGGGGAATCAGTCGAGCTTCGAATCGCGTGTATCGCTAAGTACCCACCAACGTGCAGCCTCTTGTGTGGGGGCATCCACTCAGGGCGGTGTGCATTGCGTCCGCGCATGTAGAACGACAGTCGCGTTGAACACTGGTCTACGCCCTCGTGATCGCGGCACACCGAGTCAGCGGAGTCCTCATCCCCATAAAAGTCTTCCAGCGGAGAGTGCTGTTCGCGCCACGCTGTAAGCCCCGTGGTGCCGGGCGACTCTCTCTGGGAGTTCTCGCCATCGTCGTAGACAGTCCGGACGTGCTCGCGTCTCATGCCCTTCCCTCCAACACGTCCGCGATGCAACGGCCCTCGGTCATTTGGAAACCCTCTTGAAAGCCGCCAGCGCCCCCGCCATCGTCTGGAGCACGAGTTCCAGGTCCGGAATCGCCCGCTCTGGGTGGGCCGCCCGATTGACGCTGCGGGCGTTGTCCACCGCCACCGACCAGAAGTGCGCCGACTCCCACATTCCCCTGTCCACCATCTCCGCGATGTCCGCCAGCACCTCTTCCTCGCCCCGCTCCTTCACGCTCATCACCGCCCGCATGAGCACCCACACCTGCGGGTCGTTTTGAAGCAGAGGGGTGATCTCCCTCGACTTGGGGTTGGAGTTTGGAAAGCCACTCATCGCCCCTCCAACGCCGCTCGCATCTGGGCGATCGTCCTGACCGCGCCCTCGGGAACCTGCATCTCGATGACCAACCCCCGCTCGTCCGACGCCGGGACCATCTGCCCTCGATGCTGACCGGGCTTGACGATCCGAACCCATGTCCAGCCCTTCTTGGCCCAAGGCTCCCTGTCGAGAGGGGCCTTGGACGGGAGAATCTCGACGGCGACGTACCCGATCACGCGGTCCCCTTGTGCAAAGGCATCCGCTGAATGAGAGACTGGAACCAATCCTGCCAGTCGATCCGTTCGGCCTTGCGATCGGCTATGGCCTTTGCCCAGACCGCCTCCAACACTTCCCACTCGGCGAGTCGTGTCAGTGGGATGCACCTGTTGGCCGCCCCGATGATGGTCGAGTGATTCGTCTTGCCGCACGCCCTGGCAATCTCTGGAGCCGAGAACACTCGATACCACCCGTTGCCACGGTGCCAGAGAAGCCAGTAGAGGATCGCCCTGCGGACCACGACCTCGTGGTGGCGACCGAAGTCGGCCACCGCCAGATAGGTCACCCCGAGCATCTGGCAGCCAAGTTCCACGGCCTCCTTGAGAGGCAGGTGGGCATCGACCGGCATTGGGCGGACTCGACTGTTCCGCTCTTTCACGCGGCACTCGGCCAGGGCTCGGACGGGGCACTTGTCAACGGCCCCGACTCCCATGTCCGTGGACGTGGCGAGATACCCGTCCTCTTCCAGCGTGATGACGTAGCCCTTCCTCATTGGTTCACCCCTCCCCTCTCCAGCCACGCCGGACCCTCATGCCCCGGGATCAGGAACCCGTGCTTCTCGGCCCACTCGGGGTTCTCGTGGATGAATCGGTGGCACCGCTCATCCACCGCCATGCAGTTCCGTCGGTCCAGAATCGGGCCGCCACGTCCACGCGACCAAGGCTCATGCACCTCGACGGCCTTCACGATCCCGCACACATGACAAAACGGGTGGGCCTTGAGGACTTCTGCCACGATCGACCGCCGCTCTCGCATCTTGGCGTGGGTGGACTTGGACCTTGGGTTCAGCCTCGAATACCGCTGGAGGGACTGGTTCCGGTGGATGGGGACTCGCTTCATACGGACACCGCCTTGGGCCGCTTCCACCCGTTCGACGCCACCGCGTCCATCGCCTCGCGCGCCTGCTTGAAGTTCATCTTGTTCAACTCTCCATCCGAGTATCCGGCCCGCTTGAGCGACGCCTGCATCTTGGGAGTCGGGGCGTCGAGCAACTGGGACGCGACGCCCATGTTCGTGACCACGTTGGGATTCCAGAGCCCACGCCGCTGGAGAACGTCGATCTGCTTCTGGCTCGGGGGCTTGTCGGCGAACCACCCCGGGACTCGCCTGAGCCTGCGACCGATCGTGGCGAACGGGTCCACGTCCTGCTCGGAGTAGCGGACGCCAGCCCTGATCCGCTTCCGCTGCTCCGCCGCGATCTCCTGAACAATCTCTTGTTCCTCGTTCACCAGGCTCGCCAGCACGTCCCGTTCCTCGTCGTCGTGCTGCGACTCGGCCTTTTTCTTGGCCCGCTGGACCACGCTGTCCTCGAACGTCCCACCCAGCACGTCCTCGGCGTGGATCAGGGAGTGCGAATCCGAGAGCCCGTGGAAGTCCAGCACCAGCACCGACGGCTTGTCGGAGTGGGCGATCGCCGCAAGCCTGGACGGGGCATCCTCGAACCGATCGACCAGCCCGGGAAGCGGCCTTGTCCCCCGACCGATCATCTGCGAATACAGGCTCCGACTCTGCGTGGGCCGCATGAGGCTCACGATCTGGACGCCCTTGCCGTCCGTCGCCGGGTCGTCCCACCCCTCGGTGGCGATGCCGACGTTGGCAAGGAACTGGATGTCTCCGGCTCCGAACCGCTCGAAGATGCGGGCTCGTTCATCCGACGGAGTGTTGCCGTGGACCAGTTCCGCCGCCCCGGGCAGCCAGCGGTTGATGATCTGGACCACCAGTTCGGCATGGTGGACCCGGGCCGCGAAGATGAGGGTCCGCTTGTTGAACTTCACCATCCGGCGGAACCGCTCGGGCGCGTCGTCGGGATCGGTCGCCAGAAGCGTGTCGATCGTGTTCCTTGGAACCCCGCACGCGACCTCCAGCGTCGGCACCGCCATCTCGTGAAGCGGGCCTTCCTGCTCCAGCATCATCGCCAACTGGCCCTGGTTGAAGTCGGCTCCGACCTTGCGGATGCCGCCGAAGTCCAGAGACTCGCACGCGATCTTCTTCTGCCGGACCGGGACCAGCCACCCGCCCTCGATCCCGTCCCTGATCGTCATCTCGTAGGCGACGGTCTGGAACACCTGCCCCATCGCCTTCTCGTCCGTCCGATCGGGCGTGGCGGTCACGCCAACCACCCGGCTCTTGGAGAAGTGGCGGATGACCTGTCCGTAGGTCTTGGCGGGCGTGTGATGGGCCTCGTCGATCAGGACCATGCCGAAGTCGAGCGGGTTGAACCGAGTGATCCGACCCGGGTGCAGGGAGTCCTTGGACGCGCTGATGATCCGAGCCCGTCCCAGAAGCGTCTCGGTCGCGTACTCGTCGCCCATCTCGACATCGACCTGCTCGCCGGTGTATCTCTGAATCTTCTCGGCGTTCTGCCTGACCAGTTCCTCGCGGTGGGCCACCACCAGAACGCGACCCTCGGCCTGCCCCGCGATCATCCCCATCACGATGGTGTTGTGCGTGACGATGTAGCCTTCGGTGACATACAAAGAGTCGGCGGCGTCCACAGAGATGCACACGCAATCGGCACGGCCTTCGGGCTCAATGGAGACGATGGCCCGAGTCGGACCCTTCTTGTCCGGACTGACCGCTGCCGCCTTGCGGGTGAGCAGAAAGGGGTTGATCCCGGCGAGCGTCACGGTGATCCGATACGACTCCCTTCCGCACCGTGACTCCCCGTTGTGCGTGTAGGCCGCCCCAGCCTTGGTGCGGACGCGCGTCGCACCGCCGAGAGATCGCACCAACTCGCAGACATCATCAGCCAGCCCGCGGGACGTGGTGACGAACTCGCAGTTCTGGCACCCCGATTGCGCGTGGCCGTCCGTGTCCATCAGGCCCCGCAGGAGCGACACGCGGACATCGACCGAGTTGTGCATGTAGAGTGGGGGCACGCGCTTCTCCCATGCATATGAGCCAAACAGTCCGAGGTCGATCAGCACGCCTCGGAGCCACCAACCCCTCGGCTCTCGCTTCGTGCGCCGGCCATCGGGGGAGCCGATGATGTAGTCGCATCCCGCCACGTGCTTCACAACCGCCAGTCCCGACAGTCGGCATGTGACCTCCGACACCAGTTCAGCATCCTCGCTGCTGAATCGCACCGAGTGGCGCAGGCCGCCATCCCCGATCAGGACGCCCAACACATATGGGTCCAGCGGCACTGGTGCGGCGGCGAACTCGACTGGCGCGACGAGGGGGAGGAACCACTTCGAGGCACCGCCGCCGTCTCGCAAATCGTCACGCAGTTCACTCGTTGACTTCACACACCACGGGCGACCTTCGTGCTTGTGCCACTTCGTCTGCACCGCCCATAAGTGCTCAGAACAGGCCAGTGTTGACGCCCCGTCCGAGGTCGTGACGCGATAGACCTCTCGCTCGCCCTGCGGGAACACGCCCAAGACACGCACTGGTTGGCCGCTGGAGCCAACAACACTCTCGCCTGCGACGAGACCGCCAAGCGGCTTCCACCCTCGCGGCGTAAGCACCGGAGTATCCGCCGGCTGAGCCTTGCCCATGCCAGTCGGGAGGACAACCAGCGTGGACGGGCTTTCCTCAAGGCACTCGAACACCCTGGCGACGGCCTCGGTCTGGTATGGGCGGCCCTTCATTCCTCCGCCCTCCCGCTCTTGGCGTTCTTCGTGACCATGTAGCGGGGGAGCCAGCCGGTGTTCCGACAGTGGTCACAGCCCGCATCGCACTTGTCACACCCGTCGGCTGGTCCGCTGGCGTTCAGGTCGGCCAGTGCCTTGTCGAGCCCGATCCGCACCTGGGATTTGCCCGACGTGCGGAGCAGCCATGCTGACGCCCCGGAATCCTCGAACGCCTTGATCGCCTTGATCGCGTCGCGGATCAGACGCCCGGCGTTCTTCACCGCCTCGGTCGCTTCGTCCCACGATCCATTGTTGATGACTCGTCCACTTTCTGGCTCGGGCTTCTCGCGGACGGGGTACTCCTTGCCGTCCCGACCCGTGCGAGTTTCCGCAGGCTCGGAATCGCTAAGTTCTTGTCCTTCCTCATCTTGTGTGCCGTTCAGGTTAAATCCGTTTTGACCTGACGAGATTGCCGATTGCTCGCGTCGCATCTTGCTGGCGAAAGACTGGCTGACCCCGCACAGTTCGCCGATCGCACCGTCCGACCACGAGCTCCACTCTTCATCAGCCAGTGCGATCTCGACGGCCTTCCGCTTGTCGGCGTTGGTCCGCCTCTGGCCGTGGGCGTCGTTGGCGGTGAAGCCGTACCGGATCGCGTCACGCTTGACGCCCTCGTGGACCTCGAACCGGACGGGCTTGTCCCACTTGATGCGGCGCAGTCCAAAGAACCTGTGGAACCCGTCCGCCAGCCAGTAGTCCGCCCCGTCGTAAAACGCGACCAGCGGGGGCATCTTGGCCCTGGCCTTGTACGCGGCGGCGTAGTCCGTGGCCGCCTCTTCGTTCAGGGCAACCCGGGTCTGGGTGCCGTCGATGCGAACCTGGTCCAGCGTCAGTTGCACGATGTTGGGCATGATGATCCTCGGTTGCCTGCGGATTCTGGCGCGACCACCCCGCCTCGGGTACTCGGGGACGGGCTTCTTGATCCGCCACCTTGGAGAGTCGGGGTTCACAAACCCGATCCGGCGGCGTTACCCGACGGATCGGTGGAGGGAGGAGAGAGAATCAAAACGGCACGTCGTCCTCGGGGATAGGGGCGGCGGCCTCTCGCTCCTTGGCTTCGAGCACCTTCCACGCGGCGTCCTTCGCCCAGTCGGGCCATGTCGTGTACGCACCGTCCACAACCTTGGGGACCTTCACGACCTTGGTCTTGACCAGATAGGCCCGGATGTCGGAGACGGTGCGACCGACGGCCTGGAGCCGCGTCTCAAACGCCTCGGCCTCTTCCGAGTCCTTGTTGGCCTTGCCCTTGTCGATGGCGGCCTGAGTCTTAGTGGAGGGCTTGGGGTTCACGGCACGGGCGGGTTCATGGTCGCGGTCGTCGCGGGCCGACACCTCTTCCTCGCCGAGCCCGCGCGGGGCCAGCAACAGGTCGCGGAGGACGTACCCGAGCAGTGATGTCTGAACACCGAGGATGGCCTTGTCGATCGGGCGGCCCTTGCCCTCGATCGCCGGGAGTTCCATGTAGACCTCGTGCGATCCGCCCTCGGCGTGGGTCAGTATGAACCACGACTTGACCAGCACCCCGCCCCCATCTGTCACCACGCACTCGCACTTGGACCGGATCAGGGAGAGTCCATTGTCCGAGAGAGGCTTGCGGGTGTCGCGGATGATCGCCTCCGCGCTGGTGTAGTTGAACTGATGGTGCTCATTGCGGGCGTCGTGCGCCACCGATCGGGCATCGCCCTGAGCCTTTGCCAGCGCCGCGTACAGAGCCGCCGTGGGTGCAGACTCACTCATCCTCGCCCTCCTTCGTGACCTTGAGAACCTTCTTGAGCCCCGCCCCTTCCTTGAGGTCCGGCGTGAGCGTCATGGTGAAGTGCCGGTCGAAGTCGTCGCCCAAGTGCTTCCGGCACGCCCCGACCTTGAACGCCCCGGACGACAAAGACCCGGCCACCGCCTCGATGTCGCCGCCCGTCGCCACCATCAGGGCCGAGAGGGTCGCCGTCGGCTGCTCGCAGACGTACTTCTTCTCGGGGCTGACGTAGAGCCGCCGAACCCCCATCGCCGACTGGATTGGAACGTCCTGGCGACGCTCGGTGATGATCTCGATGATGGCCTTGTCCGTCTGCTGGCAGAAGTCCCGCCAGAGGGTGTTGAGGGCCTGACGCCGGGTGTAGAAGTCCCCGATCTCTTCGGGGCTCAGGGCGTCAAGGCGGGTCGCCAAGTCCCTTAGTTCGCACGCCTCTTCATGGATGATCGGGAGCATCTTGAATCTCCACTGGGTCGCCCAGTTCCGGTCCCAAGTCCTCGATCCTCGGCCCGATGCACGCCACGTCGATTCGGTCGAGCCTGAACCGCCTGTACGCCTCTCGATGCAGGCACCACGCCCGCAGATGAACCCCGTCCACTTCCACCGGATCAACCACCCTCGCGTAGCCCCCGTAGGCGATGCCCAGCGTTCTCTCGTGGGCCAGGGCAAGGCGGATCATCCCGGCAAGGTCTGTCACGCCTTCACCGCTTCCATCTCGCGGATCAGGGCCACCATCTCCTTGATCGAGCGGGCGGGCTTGCTCCAGCGGTCCCCGATGTAGACCCGGAACCCGCACTCAGGCCCGTCCATCGCCGCCATGATCGGGCGGGTACGGAAGTCCTTGGTCTGGTGGCGGACGGCCCGGACGATGGCACAGAGACGGTCGTTCACGCCACACCCCCAGGGACCAGGGCTTGCCGCCCCGACTCAAGGCGGTCCTTCGGAGCCGATCGGAACCAGTGGGCCACCAGCACGTCCAAAACCTTGTGGTCTGGGATGCCCCTGTCGCCCCCGACCTCCCGGGCAACCTTTCGCAGTTGCTTGATGTTTTCGGGGTATGCCCGAATCGCCTTGGCCGTTCGGCGTTGGGTTATAGTGCTCATGCGGTACACGGTACAGCGTGAATGGTTCATCGTCAACTCACGCACGCTTCATATGTGAGTTATCCACACCGAAACGACACTTATCCACAGGCCAAACATGGCGCGCAAATGCCACAGAATCCACGATTTGTGTTGCGTCGCGTATATGCCGCGTATACATTCGTGGGCATGAGCACTACGATTGCCCTTATGCCACGGCGCAGGGGAGATGGGCACCGTTCGTCGCGCAGTCTGAGACTGAGTGATGAGACGATGGTTCAGTTGCGAACATTCAGCACAAACTATGGGATTCCCCAGAACGTTGCCGTTGAGCGTGCGATCGACATGATCGCCAGCATCGACGACCCGCTGGCGGTCCTGGCGATTCTTGCGTTGCCCGGCGACATGGATCAGTCCGTGATTGACCATGTTGTCGAGTCGTTCCGCCGGTGCATGGAACGACGATCTGGCCGGACTCAGGAGTGACCCATGCCTCAGAAGCGAAGCCCGTCCACGACCGAACTGACCTGGGCCGTCCGGGTGTCCACCGAAGCCACCGACCGGCTTGAAGAGATTGCCATGTCCACCCGGGTCGGGCGGAAAGCGATCATGGCGAAACTGATCGAGTTCCTCATCGGGCTGGACGAAGAGGCCCAGATGTACGTCTTGGGGCTTGCCCCCGAGTACGGGAAGGCCCACGGGCGGATGGCCCTCACCAAGTCGGTCGCCAACATGCCCGAGCCCACCCCGCCCCCGAAGGACGCCCGCTACAAGACCACCTGATTGGGTGTGGTTTTGGGTGCAAACGACTTCTTTTTTCGATGCACTGTATACGGGTCGTACATACTGTCTGGGCGTAGTGGCCCCGGGCTGGGGATTGTCGCAACCATTTGCATACGAGTCGTATACAGTGCGGGCATACCACACCTTTGCAAGTCGGAAGTCGGGGGTTCAAATCCCCTCCGCTCCATTGTGTTTTCTGTGTGCGTAGGTTGTGATTGGGTACAGAATGGGTACGTTCAGCCGAATCGGGGCCTGCTGTTGAGAATCAGTTCCCGTTTGCGGGCGAGGTCTCGGCCCCGTCTCTTGCGCCCAGTTGGGCCTTCAAACGCTCGATTTCCCGCTTCATTTCTGCCAAAGCCGACTCGTGGGCGGATGTCTGCTCGGCCTCGATTTTGTAGTAGTTCTCGGGAACATCGACGTAGTGGTCCATCGCCACCTGTTGGGAGTGCCCAAGCCAGCGGTTCACCACGTCGGCGGGGTACTGCTGCCGCCACGTCGAGGCCCGCCACCGGCGTAGGGACTGGAGGGGCTTGGGCCACGGGACGAACCCGGCCCGGATGATGACGGCCTTGGCGTCCCGGGATGAGTTGCAGAGGTGGGCACGGGTGACCAGGGGCTCGCGTCCGGCGGTCTCGCGGGCCTCCAGAAGAATCCGGGCCAGCGGCTCGACCATGAGGCAGGAGCGGTCTTCCCGGCCCGTGGAGCCCTCAGTCTTGCTCTGGGGCACCAGGATGCGGTTCTGGTCCCACAGGATGCGGTCCCACGTCAGGACCGCCACCTCGCCCCGCCTGAGCCCGGCGAGCCCGCAGAGGGCAATGGCGACCCGCCAATCACGGTTCCCCTCGTCCGCGATCTTCACCACGTCGGCCTCGGTGAGATTGGGGACGGCGGGGGTCTTGCGGGAAACTCGAAGCCGGATGCTCCCAAACGGGTTCTGTCCACCAAACGACTCGACGCACGAGTTCCAGAGGGCGGACGCGATCCGCAGGTGAGCCGAGACGGTCCACTCGGACTTGATCGTTGGCTGGGTCCGAAGCCACGCCACCCACTCCTTTGCGTCCACCGTCGTCACTGAGTCCATCCGCCGATGTCCGAGCCTGGGCGAGAGGTAGGTGTCGATGCTGGCGTCCTGCTGGGCGGCGGTCGAGGGCTTGACCTTGCGGGTCTTGCGGTGGTGCTCCACCCACTGCTCAAGGGTCGGGCACTGGCCCCGAGCCAGGATGCCAGAGTTGATCTCGCGGGCGATTCGGCGACACTCCGACTCGGCTTCCCGCCTGGACTTCTTGGTCATGTTCCCGAGCGACTTCCGCATGGGCTGGCCGCTGGGACCGCCCCACTGGGCCTGCCAGTATCGGTGAGTCACCCCGGTCTTGCGGTTGGTGACGGAGTTCTCACAGAGGTGGACGACTACTTCTTGCATGGCTGACCTGCCTTCGGTGCTGGCTTCAAGGTCAAGTGGGCATCTGGGGGCCACATGGCCTCGGAGTTTTTGCCGGTCCTGCCGATCGAATTCACGCCCCGGAGGCTTGCGAGTTCGGAGATTCGCTGCCGCTTCAAGGGCTTCCCGTTGCGGGCGAAGAGGGTGCAAAGTTCGGTGGTGGTCCAGTGGGTTCTCTTCTTCATATTGGCTCGCTGGTGGTTATTGGCTGTGGTCAGAAGTCAATCCGCGCCCGCCGGGAACGTGCCCCGCCTGCGCCAGCGCGATGTCGCGTGGTCCAAGAGACTTATGCGGTAGGTGGAAGGCTGTTTGTACGCTCGCCACATTCGCCGTTGGGCTTTCTTGCCCATCATGGCGTGTCGCCTCAGGAACCCGTGCAACGGTTGCTTGTCAAGCATCCGCCGTGACAGAGGCGGACAGACTGGAACCCTCAACTTCGCGGCATATCCGAAGTGCCGTGGACAGTCCGGGTTCCGCTTCCTGATGGGCAGGTGGCACGCGGCGCACGCCAGTGGGCCGTAGGTGCCGGGCTTGAGGCGCGGCGGGATTGGGTCGCTCATCCTTGTGCCTTCCTGATCGCCTCGGCGATGATGCGTGGCGGGTCGTCCGAGTCGCTGAACGGGATGCCGCCGAGAGTCGTGTACAGCCGCTTGTTCAGTATCTCTGACCACGCCTCCCGCGAGATCGCGTCGGCGTCCGGCGCTGGCGTGCGACCGGCGTTGTAGGCGTCGGCGATGGCGCGGGCGATGGCGCGGCGGATCTCGGAGATGGTCACTTGGCACCTCCCACCGCCGCCAGAAGTTTCGCGTTCGCAGCATTGTGCAGGGCACGCTTGAGACGACCCCTCCACCACCACCGCACGCTGTCGTCCAGGTTGTTGATCTCCCACCCGTGCATGTATGAGTTGATGACGCTGGTTCCGGTCGCTTCGTGACGCGCCGAGTTCGCGTTGATCTCCCAACCGAGCGGGTCGGATTCGAGCAGCAGGATCACGGTGCGATCAAGGCAGTCGCTCACTCCCCACCTCCGATCCCGGCGTCACACAGGGCGGCGGCGGCACGCTTGGATGCGCAGTTGCAGCACTCGGGAGCGTGGTTGGTCTGGCAGCACGAACCGTCCCAAATGTCATTCAACGCTGCCTCCAACTTCCCCGCCGCACGCGCGGTGGCGAGCGGGACGAAGCCGTCTGGTGGGCGGGTGGCGATGAGCCTGTTCCCGACATACCACGCTTCGCCGCTGCGGTGGGTGAGATATTCGTCCATCCCCCACCATGCCAGCACCACCTCGCCCTCGGGTGGGAGTGGCATTGATCCGTCGCTCATCGGGAGTCCTCCTTGGCGGCGATGTCCGCCGCGTTGCGGGCCTCACTCCAACCGAGCATCGTGTCGAGTTCGGTGAGGATCGCGGAGATCATGCGGTCGGCGGATGCCGCCTCAGCCGCCTCAACCGCCCTAGCCGCCTCAGCCGCCCTAGCCGCCCCAGCCGCCCCAGCCGCCCAAGCCGCCCAAGCCGCCTCAGCCGCCTCAGCCGCCCCAGCCGCCTCAGCCGCCTCAGCCGCCCAAGCCGCCCAAGCCGCCGCCCCAGCCGCCTCAGCCGCCGCCCGGTATTCCTCGTCTGTCGCGTCGTCGCGTGTGAGCACGCCGATCATTCGATCACACGCCGCCAGCACGTCGGGGTACTGCTCAGAGACGTGCGTGCGTGCCTCCTGCACGATGATCGTTCGGACGCGGCGGGAGAACAGAGCCCAGTCCGCGTCGGTGAACACGCGCCACCGCTTGGCGCACGCAGCGTACTTCCTGACCACGCCGGGCCACGCTTCCAGGCTCCCCGCGTCGTCGATCCACGGCGTCATCTTCGCCCACCATTCGGGTATGTTCAGTGCCGGGCACGCGGCGGGCTCACGCGGGTCCATCCCGTCGATGCCCTCGACGAGTGCGACCCAAAGGCAGGCCGTGTGTCGGCCCTTGTCGTCGGTGCCCTCCCACTTGTGGCGGGTGACGGTGCCTTGTTCGATGCGCAGGTCAAGCGTTGCGATGGTCATGTGTGTTCTCCTGTGAATCCCCCTCCCCGCTGTGTGCGGAGAGGGAGGGGTGGTCAGGCCAGTTGCGCAATCACCTGCTCGTAGACCTTCATCAAGTGATCGTGGTCGTGGTCGGCTTCGATGGACGTACGGTCGGGCATGTTGGGGTCAGCCTTCCGCCTTGCCATGTCCAACAGTTCGCCGGGCGTGCCCTCCCAATCCATCGTCAGCATCGCCCCGCCCGAGTCGTTCACGCCACCACCTGCCAGCGCGGACTCGGTGCCGTAGCACGAGCAATGCGAATACCTAGCCAGATACGCGCGCCCGTCGATGATGCACGCCACCCACCCCGACTCCTGATAGTCGCAGTCGTCGTCCTGGGCGATGACCGCCTCGCTGAACCTGCTCCGTGAAATCTTCGCCATGCCTGTTCCTTTCCGTTGTGAGTCAATGGGGCGGGCCGTATCTGAACGGCCTGTGGTGCTCAATACGAGTGGCCCGGGTTGAGGTGCGGGTGGTTCCACTCTTCTGCTCGGCTGTCCCGAGCCGCCGCCCCGAATGGGGCTCGCCCGGTTGCCCGAGCGAGGCCCCGAGGGTCAGTCCGCGTCCGCCTGGACGCTCCCGCGAATCCCGTCCGACCACTCGGACAGGTCATTCCCGAACCCCGCCACCGTGCCGCAGCCGGGCACCGCACAGCACAGCAGCACCAGAATCCCGATGCACACCAGCATCCCGATCGTGGGCCACAAGCCCCCTTCGTCGGGCTCCGTCTTGGGCATGTCCAGGCGGTCCATGTCCCTCAGAATCCGGTTCTCCGCCCGGCGACGCTCCGACTCGGTGTACGCTTCCAACATGGTCAAGCCTCCTGTAAGGCTGGCCTCGGGCCGGGGTGTGACAGCATCCCGGCCCACTTCATGCGCCACGCGGCGCACGCTCTCTCAGACGCCCGTTGGTCATGTCGTCAATCGCATGTATTTCACGCGGATGTCGTCATATGCCTTCTGGAGATTGGCGTTGTCGTCACGCAACTTGTCTGCCGTGTCGAACGCCACCTCTGCCGCGTCCTTCATCCGGCCTACCTCGGCCTCCAGCCGCCTCACGATCGCGTTATGGAGCGACCATGAAACGTGGCATGTGTCCCGCACATTGTCCGGCGGAACGATCTTGGTCGAGAAGTTGAGCGGGCCCTCGATCGACACAATCTCGCCGGTCATCAGGGATTCAAGGTGTTTCTCGGTCAGGTAGATCACGTTCATCGCGGCATCCCCTTCTCGATCCACTCGATGAACGCGATGGCGACGGCGGCGACTTGTACCGCTTCTTTCCTCA
The DNA here is from genome assembly GCA_016712265.1 of Gemmatimonadota bacterium. NCBI lineage: Bacteria > Pseudomonadati > Gemmatimonadota > Gemmatimonadota bacterium. Next base: position 14,981 of record JADJRJ010000017.1, read on the forward strand.
TCGCGTCGATGGTCACGACGTTGTACGGCGCAAGGTCCAATGCGGCCTCGGCCAGTTCTCCGACTTCTTCGGCGAGGATCGTCACCCACCGGCATGGCTCGTGGTACTGGTTGCCCCACTTCTGATCTTGGGCGTATCGCTCCAAGGCAACGGCGTTGAACGCGGCGGCCCCGTGTGCGGTGGTCTGCTGGATGGTTTCGGGAACGCCATTGAACGGCCCGATTCCATTGTGTCCGATCTCACTCATCTCCGCCTCCGTTCTTCACCGAAGTATCGAGGATTCCGCCTGGGCACCACCAATCGACGTATCCGATCGCGTCCGCACGAAGATCTGCGGGCAACATCGAATCCCCTCGTATCCTCTCCCGCACGTTCTCGGCATCCTGCACACACGCCAGAGCGTGCTGCAATGCGACGCCACGAGCGTGCGCCTCGTGCCGAAGGTCATCCGCCCGCCGCCGCCAGTCAATCGCCGAGTTGACCGCCTCCGCCCGCTCGATGTGGGCCTGATCCAGTTCGTCACGCACGATCCATCGGGCCAGTCGCTTGAACATGCTTGCTCCTTCCCGGTGCGTCCGGGTCCGCTCTCTCAGACGCCCGACTTCGCTTTGTGGTGCGTGACCCAGGTGCGACGCCGCGTTGCCTGAATCGTCACCCTATCGCCATTGGCACAATCAATCTGGATGACCGATATGGGCCGCTTCCCGCCCTTGCATATGAACTCCCCGATACACCGCGTCACGTTCAGCGTGTAGTACCGAAACCCCGTGCGGTGCAGGCAGCCAATGGGCCGCCGGTCCTTGTCGTG
>JADJRJ010000018.1 GCA_016712265.1 Gemmatimonadota bacterium
ACCCCGGCAGGACGTGGAAGGGTGAGCCGGGTGCACGACTGGTCGCACCAGGTGCGGGCTAAGCCGGTGCGTGATCGGGCGAACGCTGACCCGACGACACGGTGCTGGCGCTGCGGGCGGACGCTGGCCGAGGTGCAGGCGGCCGAGCCGGGCCGACGGGTGGTGTGGCACGCCGGTCACACGGTGACGGGCGACCGGTGGTCGCCGCTGTTGGCCGAGTGCTCGGTGTGCAACCTGCGGGACGCGGCGAAGACGACGACGTTGAAGCGGAGGAGCTCGGGTGGCACGCAGCGTTTCTGACGCCGCTGCCAGCGGCGACATCCGGGCCACGTACGAGGCGCTGCGCGACGACCTGGCGAAGAAGCTCGAGCTCGCCGAGCCGGCGGTGGCGGCGCAGATCGCTGGCCAGCTGCGGGCGATCCTGAAGGACCTGGCTGCGATGCCGGCGGCGAAGGTGGTGCCGAAGCGTGACGATCTGCGAGCAAGGCGTGAAGCGCGTCGGGTCGCAGGTGCCGCGGCTGTCGCATCTGCCGCGAAGGGCGGTCGCAAGCGCGGGTGACGACGCGATCGAGTTCGCCGAGTCGATCGGCTGGTCGGTCGAGGCCGGCCGCGGGTTCTACGTGCTCGACGAGTGGCAGAAGTACTGCATCCGCGGGATCCTGAGCGAGGACGAGAACGCCCGGCTGTGCGCATTCCTGGTGCTGCTCATCGTTCCACGCCAGAACGGCAAGGGCGCCGTGCTCGAGGTCGTCGAGCTCTACGCGCTGTTCGTGCTCGAGCTGCCGCTGATCCTGCACTCGGCCCATCTCGGTGAGACGTCGGCGGATCACATGGATCGCATGTGGGCGGCGATCAGCTCGGACCCAGAGCTGCGAGCTCAGTGCAAGCAGGTGCTTGCCAAGGGGTACGAGGCGATCGAGTTCCGGCCGGTGGATCCCGCGTCGGGCGAGCCGCGCCGGCGCGAGTCGGGCGCAGCGGTGATGTGCGAGATCCGGTTCCGCACCCGCTCGAAGAAGGGCGGCCGCGGCGGCTCGCCGCAGATGGTCGTCTTCGACGAGGCGCTGTTCCTCACCGCCCAGCAGGTATCGGCGATGCTGCCGTCGCTGTCGGCGCAGACGATGAACGAGGACCCGCCGATCTTGATCTACGCGTCGTCGGCGCCGATCGGCGAGTCCGAACGGCTGCACGAGGTGCGGGCCGCGATCCTGCGGGGCGACTCGCCGGACGCGTTCATGGCCGAGTGGTCGGTGCCGTTGCCGGACGGCGCGCACGGTGATCGTGCGGCGGCGCTCCGCCAGCTCGCCGACGATCCGGAGTCGGTCTACGTCGCGAACCCGGGCGTCGGGATCCGGATCGATCCGGAGTGGTGTCGGACGATCGAACGGTCCGGCATGTCGCTCGAGGACTGGTGCATCGAACGGCTCGGCGTGGTGTTCACCGCCGACGGCGACACGGGCGTGCTGCCGTCGAACCGGTGGAACGTGTGCCGCGACATCGAGTCGTTCGTCGAGTCGGGCCGGATCGCGCTGGCCGTCGGCCCGAACGGCTCGTGGTCGGCGATCGACCTGGTCGGTGAACGGCCGGACGGTGCGCTGCACGTCGAGGTGGTCCGCCACGAAATCGGCACCGAGTGGGTGGTCGACGCGGCGAGGAAGGGCACGGCGAAGTACGGGCCGCTCGTCGTCGACCCGAAGACGGACAGCGCTCGGCTGATCGAGCGGCTGGTCGCTGCACGGGTGCCGCTGCAGGAGATGTCGACGGCGGACGTGGTCCGGGCGTCGGTCGCGTTCCAGGACGACGTCCTCAACTGCCGGATCCGTCACCTCGACCAGCCCGAGCTCAACGCCGCCGTCGCCGGCGCCGACATCCGGCCGGTGGGGGAGTCGTGGGTGTTCTCGGCCAAGGCGTCGACGGTCGACGTGACCACGCTGCTCGCCGCCGTGCTCGCCGCCGGTGCTGTCCGGGGCGGCCCGAAGAAGTCGAAGACGATGCACACCCGCGGCGCCAGGTCGCGTTGAGCCCCTTCTGCGGAAGTGCGGAAGCCGCACGAAACGCATGGTGCGGAAGTGCGGAGATGCTGTGCCGATGAACGAGAAGTGCCCCGAATGTGGCCGCGTTGTCGAGCCGTCACGAACGAAGCCGCGCCGTTTCTGCTGCTCTTGCCTCCCGCCCGAGAAGCTGATTGGCACGCGCGAATGGCATCGGCTGTCGGCTCACTTGCGGGCGAAGCATGGTCCCAAGAAGCGGGACCTTCCGTCGATCGGTGGCGAGGCGAAGATCTGCAAGGGGTGCGACAGGCCGTTTCTTCCGTGGTCGCGATCCCAGCATCCGGGCGCCGCTGGGGCGCGTTGTCGGGAGTGCTTCAACAACTACAAGAGGGCCAAACCGAGTCGCCAGCAAGCTCAGGCGAAGAAGCTGGCCGAGCACCACGACTCCGTGCCGCCTCGAATCTGCCCGGGATGCGGCGACGAGCATCGGCACGGCGGCGGAAGCCGCTGCGCCGATTGCGCCCACGACCATCGCAAGTCGCTCCGCTCAGCCGCAGAGGCGCGCCGTCTTGACGCCGTTCGGGTCGGCGACCAGGACATCCACTGGACGTTGCTCGGCGAGCGCGATGGCTGGGTGTGCCACCTCTGCTCGAAGCGGGTGCCGAAGGTTGCTGGCACCGCCGAGCAGCCGATGGGCGCGACGGTCGACCACCTGATTCCGATCGCCCATGGCGGCGAACACGTGTGGGCGAATGTCGCCCTCGCGCATCGAACCTGCAACATCTCGCGTGGCGCCAGAGGCGTCGCGCAGCACCGGCGGCCGTAGCCGCCCCGACCCCCTTGGAGGCGAACGCATGGAGACACGTTCGCCGGAGTGGTGGTTGGTCAACCTCTACAGGCGGCTCATCACCCGCCAACCTCAGATCGCACTGTGCGAGGCGTACTACGACGGTCGGCATCCGCTCTCGTTCACCACCAGCGAGTACCGGCAGGAGTTCTCGTCGATGCTGCGCGGTGTGTCGGACAACTGGATGGCGCTCGTCGTCGATGCTGTCGAGGAACGGCTTCACGTCGAGGGGTTCCGGATGGGCGATCAGCCTGCCGGCGACGCCGACGCGTGGAAGGTGTGGCAGGAGAACTGCCTCGACGCCGACTCGGAGATGCTGCACTCGACGGCGCTGCAGACCGGTTCGGCGTACGCGATGGTGTGGTTCGGCGAGGACGAGCGGCCGGAGATCACCGTCGAGCACCCGTCGCAGTGCTTCGTCGCCTACGAGTCCGGCTCGACCCGGAAGCGTGCTGCAGCGCTGAAGGCGTGGGTCGATGAGTGGACCGGCGACGTCCGCGCGAACGTGTACCTGCCGGGCGAGATCCACAAGTTCCAGGCGAAGCGGGCGATCACGCTCGCCGACTACTCGACCGAGATGGGCCGTGATCGGCGGCTCGGTGTGCTCGGTGCGATGTGGAAGCCGCTCGAGGGTGACGAGGCGGTCGTCGAGAACCCGCTCGGCGCGGTGCCGATCGTCGAGTTCCGGAACCGGCCGCGGCTGCTCGGCGAGGGTCGTTCGGAGATCGCTGACGTGATCTCGGTGCAGAACCAGATCAACAAGCTGGTGTGCGACATGATGGTCGCTGCCGAGTACACGGCTTTCAAGCAGCGGTGGGCGACCGGTGTCGAGATCCCGACGGACCCGATGACCGGCGACCCGCTTGAGAGCTGGCGACCGTCGGTCGACCGGCTGTTCCACACGGAGAACGACCAGGCGAAGTTCGGTGAATTCGGTGAGACCGACCTGAAGAACTACGTGGCGGCGCTCGAGAACCGCGTGCAGTCCCTCGCGTCGCGGACCCGGACGCCTCCGCACTACCTGCTCGGCTCGTCCGGGTCGTTCCCGTCCGGCGAGTCGCTGAAGGCGACCGAAACGGGTCTGATCGCGAAGTGCCGGTCGCGGCAACGCCACTTCGGTGAGTCGTGGGAGGAAGTGCTCCGGCTCGCGTTCGCGGTGCTCGGCGACGAGCAGCGTTCGCAGGCCGAGTCGGCCGAGACGATCTGGACCGACCCGGAGTCGCGTTCGGAGGCCGAGCACACCGACTCGCTGCTGAAGAAGATGTCGATGGGCGTCCCGCTGCACCAGCTGTGGGAGGACGCCGGCTACTCGCAGACGCAGATCGCCCGGTTCCGGGAGCTGCTGATCGACGAGCGCGCGCTGCTGCGCGTGCCGTTCCTGAGCGACGCGGAAGCGCGTGCACGGCTCGGCCTCGACGCCGGCCAGCAGACCCCGCCCGCCTGAGAGTCAGGCGGCCAAGGTCGAGCGGATCCGTTCTCCCCGCGGCCCCCCGATCCCCGATCCCCGATCACCGCAAGCGAAACGCCGAGGTGGTCGACCAAACCAGCAGTGCTCCGCAAGCGAAACGCCGAGGAGCGACGTTCATCCCGCAAGCGAAACGCAGAGGGACCGACGGAAGGAAAGCCCCAATGGCTGACGACCCCACGCCGACCGATCCGGTCGTCGAATCCCCGCCCGAACCGTCCACGGCGCCCGCCAAGGACGAGGCCACCGAACTGAAGGCCGAGCTCGCCAAGTGGCGGGAGATGGCCAAGAAGTCGGAGTCCCTCGCCAAGTCGAACGCTGCCGCCGCCGAGAAGCTCGCCAAGATCGAGGAGGCGTCGAAGTCGGAGCTCGAACGAGCTCAGGCTGCCGCCACCGCGGCCGAGGAGCGAGCGAAGGCCGCGGAGGAGCGGATCGCCCGAGCTCTCACCCGTGCGGCCGTGTCGGCCGCCGCCGTGAAGGCCGGAGCGATCGACGCCGACGCCGTGCTCGCCCTGCTCCCCGCCGACGCGGTCACCGTCGACGGCGACGAGGTGAAGGGCGTGGACGACGCGATCAAGGCGCTGCGCGACGCGAAGCCGTACCTGTTCGGGAAGCCGAAGCCCGCACCCGGGTCCGCCGACGGCGGCCGGCAGGGCGACAAGCAGGCCCAGTGGACGGCCGACCAGCTCAAGCAGGCCGCGAAGCAGGGGCGTCACGAAGAGATCAACGCCGCCCGGAAGGCGGGGCTCCTGGCCTCGCTGATGGGCTGACCACCACCACCCCTCTCCGAAAGGACCATCCCCCATGGCCATCAGCTTCATCCCCGAGATCTGGGCGTCCGTCCCGCTCGGCGTCCTCGAGAAGTCCCTCGTGTACGCCCAGGCCGGCGTCGTCAACCGCGACTACGAGGGCGAGATCCGCTCCGGTGGCGACACCGTGCACATCCGCAGCATCTCGGACCCGACGGTGTCGTCGTACACCAAGAACTCGACCGTCACCTACGAGACGCTCACCGACGCCGACCGCCAGCTGCGCATCGACCAGCAGAAGATCTTCTCCTTCTCGGTCGACGACATCGACGAGGCGCAGGCGTCCGGCGCGCTCGAGCGGGCGCTCACCCAGGCCGCGTACAAGCTGCGCGACACCGCCGACCAGTACGTCGCCGGCCTGTACACCGGCGCCGCGTCGGCGAACCAGATCGGCGCCGTCTCGGTCACGACCGCCGCGCTCGCCTACACGCAGCTGCGGAAGCTGTCGGTGAAGCTCGACGAGGCCAACGTGCCCGTCGAGGGTCGCTGGTGCGTGGTGCCGCCGTGGTACCACGGGCTGCTGCTCGAGGAGGACAAGTTCGTCCGCGTCGACGCATCGGGCTCGGACATGGCGTTGCGCAACGGCGTCATCGGCCAGGCGCTCGGCTTCACCGTGCTCAAGTCCAACAACGCCCCGTTCGTCACGGGCGACGACTACGCGGTGATCGCCGGCCACCCGATGGCGATCAGCTACGCCGAGCAGATCCTCAACATCGAGACCCTGCGTCTCGAGACGAAGGTCGCGACCGGCGTGCGCGGCCTCCACGTGTACGGCGCCAAGCTCGTCCGCCCCGACGCGATCGCCACCGTCGTCGCCTCGCAGACCTGATCCCCCGGGCGTGGGCCACCGACTCCGGTCGGTGGCCCACGCATCGTTCATCCCTCCTCGCACCACCACCAGTTCCTCACGAAAGGGGCCACCATGGCTCGCACCGCAGTCACCGTCGAGACCCTGTCCCGCACCGGCGCCACGTCGCCGACGGGCACGACCGCCGACCCCACCAACGACCACTCGGTCGACCTGGGCGGCTACCCGCTGGAGGAGTTCATCTTCCGGTTCACCAACACCAACGGCTCCGACCGGGTCGCCACGATCGTCGCCGGCGACAACCCGCCCGCGATGTCGGCCGGCCAGGGCAACCTCGACATCACCGTCCCGGCCACGTCGGGCGACATGACCGTCGCCGGGCTCGAGTCGGCCCGGTTCATCCAGAACGACGGCACGGTCAGCATCGACCTCGCCGCGTCGTTCGCCGGCGAGGTGTACGCGATCCGGGTGCCGCGCTGATGGCCACCACGGTCGTCGTCCGCGGTACGGGCGGGACGCTGTTCGAGATGGACGTGCCGGCCGGCGGGACGCTGCTCGACACGTGGAACGAGAAGATCGCGAGCGGCGAGCTCGTGATCGTGACCGCTCCCGTGAAGTGGGTGGACGGCCTCGACGGCGCGAAGCATCTCGTCCTCGACGTCACCGCCGAGCCCGAGCCCGAGCCGCCCGCCGAGGACGTCGAGTCCGAGGCCGCTGCCGAGCCGAAGCGTCGTGGCCGCCCGCCGAAGTCCACCGAGGAGACCACCGAGGTCGCCCCCACCGAGGAGTGAGCCATGCCGTCGTCGTTGCCGTCCGTCGAGGACCTCGCTGACTACCTGCGTGTCGTCGAGACGGCCGTCGACGACTACGACGTCCTCGACGGCGTCCGGCTCTACACCCAGTCGCTGATCCGCAAGGTCACCGGCCGCACCTGGACGGTGGCCAGCGGATCGGCGAGCACTCGCGTGTACGCCCCGCGTGCCGTCGGCCAGGACCTCATCCGCATCCACGACTGCGTCACCGTCACGTCCGTCACCAACGACGGCGTGACGGTGCCGGCGTGGACGACCGCCGGCGGCTACCAGCTCGAACCGCTCAACGGGCTCGACTGGGCCGGCGAGACCCGCCCGTACGAGGGCATCCGCTACATCGGGAACGCGTGGACGTTCGACCGGTTCCGTGCGACGGTCGCCGTGACCGCCGACTGGGGATGGGCTGCGCTGCCCGACCAGGTGGTGCGCACCCACTACGTCCTCGCGAAGGACGTGTGGGAGTTCCGCTCCCAGCAGGGCAACGCCGGCATGGACGAGTTCCTGGAGAACAAGGCGAAGATGCTCCTCAAGGGCTACCGCCGCGAGGAGGCCAAGGCCGGGATCGGCGGGCCGCGCTGATGGCTGGCTTCACGCTCTCCACGATTCGCGCCGCGATCGGCGCGCAGCTCGCCGCGAACATCGACAAGGGCACGAACATCGACGTCGACGGCAAGGGCTCGCCCGCCCCGGCCGTGCGGCTCGTGATGGACGAGACCCCGAACTTCTTCGGGACGTTCGGCCCGGACGGGGTGTGCCGCTGCCGGTTCCGGCTGACGATCGACCCCGCCGGCAACGACCAGGCGGCGGTCCGCCGCCTCGACCAGTACCTGTCGGTCGGCACCGGCAACAGCTGGTCGGTGGTGGACGCGCTGAAGGTCGACGACACCTTCGGCGGGGCCGTGTCCGGCCTCGAGGTCGCACCGGGCGACTACGACGCGGAGAACGTGACGGCCGATCTGCTGCTCACGTTCATCGCCATGAAGCAGAACGCGGAGGTCTGATGTCCATCCAAGTCCCCACCGCCGCGCAGCTCGCCGTCGGTTCGTTCAACGCGACGTCGACGTCGAACAAGGTCGACTGGGGCGTCGACGTCGCCGTGCGCGACAAGACCACCTGGGGATCGCGCAAGTTCCAGGAGTTCGCCCCGACCACCCGCACCCTGCGCGTGGCACTCGGCGGGTTCAACGACTACGCCGCCGCCGCCTGGGACGAGTACGCCCGCACGAACGCCGGGTCCGCACAGATCGTCACGCTCGCCTACGCCGACGCCGACTCGGCCGGCACCGGCGCCATCATGGCGAACGGGCTGATGCCGCAAGGCCCGTCGTTCGTCGCGTCGGTCGGCGATCTGCCGACGATCGCACCGACCATCGTCGGGTCCACCATCTACCCGCCCGTCGCCGAAGGTCAGGTGACGCAGACCACCGGGACCGCGATCACGGCGACCGCGAACACGACCCCCGTGCAGCTCGGCCAGCTCGCCGCCACCCAGTACATCGTCGCCGCCATCCACATCTTCGACTACTCGGGCACCGGGACACTCACGTTCCAGATCCAGTCGTCGAGCTCGTCGGGCGGGTCGTACACGAACCGTGGTTCGGCCGGCACCGCTCTGTCGGCGGCCGGCGCCCAGTGGCTGTCGGCCACGAGCATCACGACCACGAACACCTGGTGGCGGCTGAACGTCACCGCCTCTGCGTCCCCGTCCGCGACCGTCCTGGCGTCGCTCGCCATCTTCACCCCGTAGGAGTCCCCGTGTCCATCACCGCACTCACCTCGCTCTACGTCGCGGTCGCAGCGTCGACCACCGGTGGCACCGCCCCGGGTGGCTCCTCGGCTCCGACCGGCTGCTCGCTGTCCTCGCCGTCCGACATCTCGTCGTACGTGACCGGCATCCAGCAGGAGGCGACCGCGGCGACGCTGCCCGTGACCGCGTTCGGGTCGGGCGGGTTCGAGGCGTTCGTCATCGGTCTGAAGACCGGCACGCTGAACCTGTCGCTGCTGAACGACTACGCCGCCGGCGCCCTGAACTCGCTGATCGGTGTCGCCGGTTCGGTCGTGCCGGTCGGCTCGTCGAGCCTGCTGTACGTCGAGGTGCGCCGCACGTCGAACTCGCGCAGCTCGAGCAACCCGGGGTTCATCTGCGCCGTGCTCAACCGGAACTTCCAGACGTTCAACGCGTCGGTCGGCGAGGTCCCGACCTGTGCGTGGAACCCGCAGATCACCGGCGGCTACGCCGAGCTCGCAGCCTGAGCTCGTGGCGACGTCGCCCGATCTGGCGTCGCTCGCCCGCAAGATCGACCGTGTCGTCCACGACCTGAAGAGCGAAGCGATGCTCAAGGCCGTCGGCATGGAGGGCAAGAAGATCGGCTCCGATCAGATCCGATCGGACACCGGTGGCGACGCCAGGATGACGAACTGGCGTCGTGGTCGGCCGATCAACCTCACACCGCGGTTCGACGTCAAGAGCGACACGTCGGTGGAGATCGCCCCGCCCGGCCGTGCCCGTGGCCCGGTGCGCGTGTTGACCGATGGACGGCAGGCGGGCACTTCCCGACGTGGTCGGCCGGTCAGCTCGTCCCGTGGGAAGGGGACGTGGTCGGCGGCGGCCGCGGAGATGGAGCAGCAGCTTCCGAAGGTGGCTGCCAAGCACGTGGAGACGGTGCTGCGCAAGCACTTCTGAGGAGACCCGCATGGCGTCGTTCACCGAGAAGATCCGGTTGCTGTTCGAGGTCGACGACAAGGGGTCGTTGGGTCGGCTGCGCGCGGACATCGCCGCTGCGGACGGCGTCACCGGCAAGTTCAAGGCCGGGATCAAGGGCGCTGGCGACATGCTCAAGCAGAACATGGCAGCCGGCGCGATGGCCGCCGGTGCCGCCGTGTTCACCTATGGCGTCAAGGCTGTGGCAGCGTTCCAAGAGACGGCGCTCGCCGCCGGCAAGATGGCCGACGCGACCGGCCTCACCGTCGAACAGTCCTCGCGGCTCATGGAGGTCGCCGGGGACCTCGGGATCGAGGTCGGCACCGTCCAGGGCGCGATCCAGAAGTTCAACAACGCGATCGCAGGCGGCCGACTCGACGAGTTCGCCGACTCCATCGTCACGGCCAAGGACGGGTCGATCGACGCCTACGAGTCCTTCATCAACACCGCGACAGCGATCGGCAAGATCCAGGACCCGACGAAGCGCGCCCAAGCGGCGCAGAAGGCGTTCGGCAAGAGCTACGGCGAGATCGCCGAGCTGATGACGATGGACGCCGATCAGCTGCGCGCTGCGCTCGACGGCGTGTCCGACGCGAAGGTGATCGACGAAAACGAGCTGCGTCAGGCCCGCCAGTTCCGCGACCTCCTCGACCAGCTGAAGGACCGGCTCGATGACGTGCAGCTCACGGTCGGCGAGCGGGTCATCCCTCGGCTGCTGCTGATGGGCAAGGCCGTCACCGGGATCGCCGATGCGCTCGACAAGATCCCCGACGGCGGCCTGCTGTTCGGATTCGACTCCGACGCCGAACGCAAGGCGCTCACAGCGATCGGCCTGTACGACGACGCAGCGATGGCGGTCGGCGAGGTGATCGACAAGTCGGCGGGTGCGGTCGTCGCGTTCGATGACGCTGGAACGGCTGCGGACGATGTCGGCGAGGACCTGGCCGACCTGGACAAGGCGGCGACCTCGGCGGCGAACGCCACGCGTGATCTGACCGACGAGTACAAGCGGCTGACCGATTCGCTGTCCGACGAGGAGGCGTGGCTCGGGGTCGAGCAGGCGATCGACGACTACAAGGACAAGGTGAACGAGGCCGGCGCCTCCAACCGGGACAAGCGCAAGGCGTTGATCGACCTGAAGCAGTCGCTCATCGACTACCTGTCGTCGCTCGAGGACGTCCCGTTCGAGAAGCAGACCGAGATCCTCGCGCTCATCGACCAGGGCGCGTTCGACGAGGCCGAGAACCAGTTGTCCTACCTGGCCCGCCAGCGGAACGTGCCGATCAACCCGTCGACGGGTGGGGCGTTGCCGAACGTGGCGACGGGCATCAACGGCCGTCGCGCGGCCGGTGGTCCGGTCGCTGCGGGTGGCGCCTACCTGGTGGGCGAGAACGGCCCCGAGATCTTGCAGATGGGCAGTGCCGGCGGGAGCGTGATCCCGAACAGCCGGCTCGGCGGTCCGACCAACGTCTTCGTCAACGTCAAGGCCGACCCGAACGGGACCGTGCAGTCGCTCAAGCAGTACGAGCGGATCAACGGCACGAGGTGGCGTCGATGACGGTGCAGTGGGGTCCCGAGTGGCCCGAGCTGTACCTCGGCGTCGAGTTCATCATCGGGTCGTTCACCGACATCTCCAGCTACGTCCGGTCGCTCGACATCGTGCGCCCAACCTCCGAGGAGACCGGCACCTACTCGCCCGCCACGATGACGGTGGTGCTCGACAACCGGGACGGCCGGTTCTCGGCGTCGAACCTGTCGGGCCCGTACATGTCCGGTGGTGCGACCCTGGTGCTACCGGAGATCACCGTCCGCTACGTCGCCACCTGGGACAGCGTCGACTACCGCCGGTTCACCGGCATGGTCGAGGACTGGGTCGACGAGTACCCGGAGAACGGCGAGGACGCCGTCACCGTCCTCACCTGCGTCGACCATCTCGCCCGGTTCGCCCAGTGGACCGGGTCTGGCGCGTACACGTCGACGGACGGCGCCACCTCCGGCGACATCGTCACCAGCATCGCCGACTCGGTGTCACTCGATCTCACCTGGCGTGACATCGAGACCGGCGACGAGACGCACGCCCCGATCGAGTTCACCGGCAACGGCCTCGACCTGCTCCACGATCTGTGCGACTCCGAGGGTGGCGCCGTCTGGTGGGAACCGCAGATCGCGAGCGACGACGGCGGACTCCGCTTCATCGGCCGTTCCACCAAGGTCACCGACTCGCGACATACGACCAACCAGGCTGTGTTCGGTCCCGGCGACATCCAGTTCCGTGACCCGGTGCTGTCGTCGCCACGCATGTTCATCGTCCGCCAGGCGGCGTTCACCGGCGCTACGGGAGCCGAGCAGGAGACCGGGTCCGGGGTGCCGCGCATCGTGCGGACCGGCATGTCGACTGCGAACGACACCGGCGTCATGGCGATCGCCGAGCTCGAGGTCGCGAAGGGCGACCCGGCCGACAACTTGCGGGTCCGCGAGATCACGGTCGAACCGATCGCCGACGGCTCATGGGCCGACGTGCTCGCCCTGCGGATGCAGGACCGGTGCGAAGTGACCGTCGAACCACGTGTGTCAGGCACGACGGCGACGCTGCCGGTGTTCGTCGACGGGCTCGTCGAGTCGGTCCGCCCGATGCAGTACCAGATCACGTTCTCGTTTCAGTCGGCTGCCGCCTGGTCTGGTTTCTCCAGCTCGGTGTGGGACACCGGCGAGTGGGACGACGCGGTGTGGTTTTTCTGATGGAGATCGTCGTGTGCGTGCACGTGACCACCGAGGCTTCGACGCCGGGCGCGGCTGGCCTGTGGCGGTGGGCGGTCCACATCGGACGCGACTTCGCCGACAGCTCGACGTGTCTGAATGCCGGCGTCGAGGACGAGCAGTTGGCTGCCGAGATGCGCGGCCAAGCGGTCGCGGTTGCTGCCGCCCGGGTTGCCGAGCGGTGCGGTGTGCTCGAGCTGACCGATCTGCCGACCACCGTCGTGCTCGATCACGACCCGATCACTGAGCCGTGGCCGATCGCCAAGGTGGAGGACTTCTAGATGTCGTCTCGTTCGTCGCTCACCGTCACTTCCGGCACCACGATCACCTCGGCGTGGGGCAACGGCATCCGTGACCACATCGTGCCGAAGACCACGACCGATGACGTGTCGTCGACGGGGCAGCTCGCGGCGAACACATCGACGGGCCGGCTGATGATCTACGACGGGTCGACGGCGTTGCGGCTCGCGAACTTCACCGCAGCGGGCCGTACCTGGGTTCGGCTCACCAACTCCGGTTTCGCGCAAGGGTCTGGGGTCACGTCGACGTTCACGTGGACGACCGAGGTCGCTGACGCCGACGGCTGGTACTCGTCCGGCACCAGCGTGACGGTCCCGTCGGGCTTCGACGGGGTGTACCTGGTGACGTTCATCGCGATCAGCGACACCGCCATGTCCGGTGGTGGCACCTGCTCGGCAGCGATCGCCGGGACCACCTATGTCGGCTACTGCTCGGCGGGGAACACGACATCGAACCTGACCGTCGTCGTCGCGCTCGCCGCCGGCGACACGATCGTGTGCCACCACTACAACGGCCACTCAGGAGCCGTGAACACGAACGGCGCGCTGACGATCGTCAGGCTGTGCCGCTGATGGCGCTCCACACGCGCTCGGTCATCGGCACGCCAGAGCCTCCCGCCAGCCGGCCAAGACTCCGCCAGGTGCGGGTGCTGCTCGCGCACGAGGTCGGAGTCGCGACGAACGAGGAACGCGGCCGGTACCGGTCAGCAGACCCGAAGCGGGTCCTCGACGACGCTCGCGCCGCCGCGGCGTACGGCATCGCGGCGGGGAAGCCGTGGGAGTACAGCTGGATGCTCGGCCGTGACGGGTCGGTGTTCACGCAGGCCGGGGAGTTCCGGGCGTCGCACTGCCTGAACTTCAACGACGAGTCGGCCGGGGTGATCTTCCTGAACGCGCTCGGGCTCGCCCCGACCGACGAGCAGATCGAGGCGTGGTGGTTCCTGCGTGGCCATGCCGTCGACCTGGGGGTGCTGGCCGCCGACCATGAGGTGTGGCCGCACTACCGGTACCGGGCGACCTCGTGCCCGGGTGTGCTGGCCACGACCCCGGGCGCACGGTGGGCTGCACCGTCGGGTGATCCGGGCGCGCGGCTCGGTCATCTGATCGACGCGCTCACGGTCCCCGCCGTCCTACCGCCGCCCCTGCCGGCCCCCGATCCGGACCCGATCCCGTCCCCGCTCCCGGAGGTGTTCCGCATGCTCATCATCGTCGGGAACGACGCCAACCACTCCGACCCGCGCCGGTGGGTGTGGGACGGCGCCTTCGTCATGCGGCTCCTCACGAGCGAGGCCGACTACAACCGGCTGCTCGAGCGGGATCGCGCCGGGCTGGTGAAGCTCCACCCGGCGTTCTCGACGCTGGCCTCCCCGTTCTGGATGTCCGCGTCGGAGCTCCGCGAGTACGGGCAGGTTGCCGCCTGATGCCGGCCGAGCTCTTCGGCCGCGACGCGACCGAGATCCTGGTTAGTGCCGCCGCAGCGGTGGTGGCGCTCGGGACGCTGTGGAGGTACCTGGTCCGCCCGACGTGGCACGCCATCCGCGGCTTCGTGCACGGCGTGCAGCTCGCGATCGACGGTGTCGAGTTCGTGAAGGCCCAGATGGAGAACAACGGCGGGTCGACGCTGAAGGACGCGATCGACAGGACCGAAGCGCTCGCCACGAAGACGGTCGAACGTCTCGACGGGATCGACGCCCGCGTCGAGTTCCTCGAGCAGATCCACCGCAAGCAGGCCGAGGTCGACAAGGTCCTCGCCGAGAACGCCGCCAAGCTGGACGCGATCCGGCCGACCCTGCACCTCCCACCGACCACATCACACCAGGAGGAGCCAGTATGAGCCCCAAGTTCCGCAAGGCGTTCCGCAAGGCCGTGGCCACGTTCGTGTTCGCCACGACCGGTCAGCTCGTCGGGCTGCCGCTGCTCGACGTCGACGTGGCCGTCTGGAAGTCGGTCGCCGCGTCCGGTCTGGGGGCGCTGCTCAACCTGGCGTACCGCTGGTCCGAGTCGGCCGCCAAGGAGGCGTGACCCGATGTGTTCTTCACGGATAGCGCCGGGTGACGCATGACGACAGTGAAGCAACTTCCGACGCCGGTCGACGTCGAGGTGGTGGCCGGCGACCCGTTCGCGGTCACCTTCACCGCCACGTCCGGTGTGACGACGTTCGCGTCGCCTGCTGTGACGGTGACGACCGCCGCGGGTGACGCCTACACGACCGACCCCGGCTTGCCTGTGGCCTCGGCCGCGTCGGCGGTGCTGACGTGCGCCTGGTCGGCTGCGGACACGGCAGCGCTGATCACGGACACCCGGGCGAAGGTGTACAAGTACAGCGTGGAGGCGACCGCCGACGGTGGTGGCCCCTATCAGATCTTCGGTGGCACACTCACTGTCCATCCGGTTGGCACGACGGGCACCGGCACGTCGGCAACCCAGTCGGCAAGCCTGACGCTCGGCGGTGCCGCCGTGACGGCCACCGTCGCTCTCGGTGGCGGTGGCGGTGGAGGGTCGACCACGCTCGTCGTGCAGGAGGGCGACGTGACTGTCGTTGCTGCCGCCGACACGCTCGACTTCGGGGCCGGGTTCGACGTGACCGAGTCGCCGTCGGGTGAGGCGAACATCACGCTCGATCTGGCCGAGTACACGGGTGGTGCGTTGCCGGTCGCTGCGGGTGGTACGGGCGCGTCGACAGCTGCCGGGGCGCGTTCTGCGCTCGGTGTCGATGCTGCCGGTACGGCTGCTGCTGCTGTCGCGGCGCACGAGGCCCTGAGTGACCCTCATCCGACCTACACCACGGCGGCCGAACTGTCGGCGGCGTTGGCGAGCTACCTGACGACCGCTGCGGCCGCCGCCGGATATCAGCCGCTCGATTCGGACCTGACGGCGATCGCCGCGCTGTCCACCACGTCGTTCGGGCGCGCCCTGCTGACCCTGGCCGATGCTGCCGCGGCGCGCTCCTCGCTCGGTGTCGTCATCGGCACGGACGTCGCGGCACAGTCGTCGTTGGCGTCGTATCAGCCGCTCGATTCGGACCTGACGGCGATCGCTGCCCTGTCGACGACGAGCTTCGGGCGTTCGCTGCTCGCGCTCGCGGATGCTGCCGCGGCGCGCTCCTCGATCGGTGTCGATGCTGCCGGTACGGCCGCGTCGGCCGTGTCGGCACACGAGTCGGACACGACCAATGTGCATGGCATCACGGACACATCCACCCTGTACCGGTCGGGCGGCACCGATGTCGCTGTCGCCGATGGCGGTACGGGTGCGTCGACAGCTGCCAACGCCCGCACGAACCTGGGGTTGGCGATCGGCACTGACGTCCAGGCGTACGACGCCGAGCTGGCGGCGATCGCTGGGCTGACATCGGCGGCCAACAAGGTCCCGTACTTCACCGGGTCGGGGACGGCTGCTCTGGCCGATTTCTCGGCTGCGGGCCGGGCGCTGGTCGACGACGCCGACGCGACGGCGCAACGAACCACCCTCGGGCTCGGCACGATCGCCACGCAGGCCAGTTCCAGTGTGTCGATCACGGGTGGGTCGGTCACGGGGATCACCGACCTAGCGGTCGCCGATGGCGGGACCGGTGCGTCGACAGCGGCCAATGCTCGCACGAACCTCGGGTTGGTGATCGGCACGGACGTCGCGGCGCAGTCGTCGCTCGCGTCGTACCTGACGACGGCCGCTGCTGCCGCCGGGTATCAGCCGTTGGATTCGGATCTGACTGCGATCGCCGCTCTCACATCGGCGGCCAACAAGGTCCCGTATGCGACGGGTGCCGGTACGTGGGCGCTCACCGACTTCTCGGCTGCGGGCCGGGCGCTGGTCGACGACGCCGACGCTGCTGCACAACGAACCACCCTCGGGCTCGGCACGATCGCCACCCAAGCGTCGAGCAGCGTGTCGGTCACCGGCGGAACGATCACGGGCATCACCGACCTAGCGGTCGCCGATGGCGGGACCGGTGCGTCGACAGCTGCCAACGCCCGCACGAACCTCGATGTCCAGCGTCGCCTGTGGCGTGCCGAGATCAACGCGTCGGCGTGGCAAGCGACCGCCGTCGGCGCGTGGGTCACCGGCGCCACCGGCGTGTTCACCTACTTCTCGGCGGTGTCGGACGGAACACAGAACGCCTCCATCGACTACACCGTCGACCTGTCGCCGGGCACCTGGTCGCTCAAGTTCTTCGGCTACCGGGACCCCGGCCTCGGCATCGCAACCATCAAGCTCGACGGGACCACGATCGGCACCATCGACCTGTACGTGGCAGCCACAGCCGCGTACGACTCCACCATCACCGGCATCACCGTCAGCACCGACGGCGCCCAGACCCTGCAGGTGGTCATGGCAACCAAGAACGCGAGCTCGAGCGGATACCAGGGGAACGCCTCATGGTTCACGATGTGGCGGACGGCATGACCGCTGTCGGGGTCAACACGCAGATCGGTTGGGCTGACACCGACAACGCGACCCGACTCGCGGTGCTCGACCGGCTCGCCGCCGCACGGGTGGAGTGGCTCCGACTCGACGTCGGCTGGGTCACCCTCGAGGACCAGCCCGGCCAGTTCGCCGGCTGGTATCTGGCGACGCTCGACTTCATCGTCGACGCCGCCCGCGCCCGCAACATCAAGGTCCTGGCCGTCATCAAGGGCACCCCGGCATGGGCGTCGCCATCCCCTTCGGGTCCACCGTCGATGCCCGGTCTGGCACTGTCGTTCGCGCAGCGGCTCGCCGGCCACTTCCGCGACCGAATCGCCGCGTACGAGACATGGAACGAACCGAACCATCCCGGGTTCTGGACGGGCACGCTCGACCAGTTCGCTGCCCTCCATCGCGAGATCTCCACCGGCATCCGAGCAGGTGACCCGGCTGCGTCGGTCGTGCTCGCCGGCCCCGCCTACTGTGACAGCGAATGGGTCCGGCAGATGTTGCTGCGCGGCCTTCGCGGCACCTTCGACGCGCTCGCCGTTCACCCGTACATGTCACCGTCGAATCTGCCGCCCGACACCCCTGACCCGGACGGGACGAACATCTGGACGATGACGCATGTCGCCGCGATCCGGTCCCTGCAGGAAGCGTTCGGTGACAGCTCGCCGATCTGGTTCACCGAGTTCGGCTGGTCGAGCCATTCGACACCGTCACCGAACAACTGGGAGCAGGGCGTCACCCAGGCCACGCAAGCGAGCTACCTGACGAAGACGTTGCAGCTGGTCGGGTCCCGCTGGCCGTACGTCTCCCACGTGTTCTGGTACGTGGACCGAGACCGCAGCGACAGCGGCGCCCAGCAGAACAACTACGGGCTCCTCACCCGAGCCGGCCAGCCAAAGGCCGTGTACACCGCGCTCCGCCGCCGCCACTGACACCCCGGCGTTTCCTTCAGATAGCACACCGCATCGAAGATGCTGCCCAACGCCCCTCGGCGCGCCCCGTGCGCGCCGAGGGGCGTTCTTCGCTTTCCGGGGCAAGGATGGTCACAGGATGGTCACGAGCATCGCCGCCCGTGACCCTGGACAGACAGCACCGCGGCCGCTTCTACCTGCACCGATTCGATCCAGTGACCGACCGATCTCACCTTGCCAAGGTGAGGGTCGCGAGTTCGAGTCTCGTCATCCGCTCAGCAAAGGCCCTGGTCAGAGACCCTGACCAGGGCCTTTCTCGTTCCCCGGCCACGGCCGATGGTCACGGATGGTGCACGAGTCGCGCGCCCCGGTGGCATCATCGGCGGGCATGAGGGGCTCCATCGTCCGTCGCGGCGACACCTGGCGCATCCGGTTCGACGGAGAACCAGACCCGGACACCGGGAAGCGCCGGCAGGTCAGCATCACCTTCCGCGGCACGAAACGCGAGGCCGAGGCGCACCTCGCCCGGCTCATCGCCGAAGCGAACGAGGGCGTGCAGCACGGCCACGACGCCACCGTCGACCAGCTCCTCACCGCCTGGTTCGCCCGTGCCCGGCTCGGGCCGGCCACCCGCGTCGACTACGCCTCCGCGATGAAGCACATCCCACCGCCGTTTCGGCGGCTGCCGGTGTGGAAGGTCCGGCCGCACCACCTCGACCAGCTGTACGGGACGCTCGAGCGCGACGGGCTGTCGGCGACACGCATCCGCCGGGTGCACAACATCCTCCGCACTGCGCTCGGCCAGGCCGTGAAGTGGCAGTGGATCGCCCGCAACCCCGCGACCGACGCGTCGCCGCCGCCCGTGCCCGCAGCGAAGATCCAGCCGCCGTCACCCGACGACGTGCGCCGGCTCATCCTCGCCGCAGACCACGACCCGCAGCTCGGCACCTACCTTCGGCTCTCCGCGCATCTCGGCGCTCGCCGCGGTGAGGTGTGCGCGCTCCGCTGGTCCGACATCAACCTCGACACCGGCGAAGTCACCATCCAACGAGCCTGGTCCGACGGCGGCAAAGGGGTCGGCATGGTGCTGAAGACGACCAAGACCAACCAGGAACGCACCGTCGCGCTCGACCGGCACGCCACCGCCACCCTGCGCGCCTGGCGCACCGAATGCGCCCGCGTCGCGCTCGAGCTCGGCGGTCCGCTCGGCCCGTTCGTGTTCTCCAACGACCTCGGCCACACCGCCGTCCGCCCCGACGTCATGACCCACCGGTTCGGTGCGCTCCGCGACCGGCTCGGCCTCGGCCATGTCCGGCTCCACGACCTGCGACACTTCGTCGCCACCCAGCTCCTCGCCGCCGACGTCGACCCGCGCACCGTCTCCGGCCGGCTCGGCCACGCCCGCACCTCGACGACGCTCGACATCTACGCAGCGTTCGTCCCCGCGCGCGACCGCGACGCCGCCGACCTGCTCGGCCGGCTCCTGGCCGACGGCTGACCGGTCAGTAGCTCCACTCGACGTCGACGAGCCCGCAGGTGTCGACGTCGTCGAGCACCCAGCTGAACCGGACGATCTCCGAGTCGCCCGGCCCGACGTCGAACAGGATCTCCTCGTCGTGAGCGACGACCTTGCCGTCGAGCTTCGCTTCGGCCCACAGCTTCCCGTTGAAGTCGTCGTCGCCGCGGTTCGTGAACTTGCCCGACAGCCCGTCGATCGTGCACACGGTGTCGGCCCACCGGTACTTCGGCCGCCGATCGCGGTTGCCGTCGTCGTTGCTGCCGAGTCCGTCGGTGCCGGCCACGAACCAGTAGACGGCCACGGCTGCCAGCGCGATCACGACGACGAGCGGGGTCGGCCACTGGCTGTTCTTCGGCGGCGCGGGTGGAGAGGGTGGAGAGGGTGGCGGCAGCGGGCTCGGTGGCGGCAGCATGTGGGAACCGTAGCCGGAGTCGCGCACCCCCTGGTTAGGTTGCCGCGATGGTGGAGATGGCGGACCGGGAGGCGCTACTGGCGGAGCTGACCCGTGTCAGCGCTCAGATCGCGTGGCTTCGGCGGGTGAGGGCGAGCCGCGAAGCTCATCCTGCTGGCGCTCGTGCTGGATCTGCAGCACGATCGCCATCACGGCCCGAAGCTGATCTTCGAGTGCTCCGACCCTCGTTTCCAGATTCTGGGGTGTCGTGAGTGTGCGACCGATCGTCGCGGCTTCACCTTCGGCGCATGGTTCGGGCTCGGCGCCGTCGATCACGCTGCTGAGTCCACGGCTCGCTGACCAGCCGAGCGCGAGCGACATCGAAGCCACGTTCTCGGGCTTCGGTCGGTGGCCGTTCTCCATCTGACGCCAGAGCGATTCGGACACGCCTGCTCGGCGGGCGGCAGCGCGGACGCTGAGCCTCAGCTCTGCTCGTCGCTGCTTCACGACCTCGACCCAGGTTCCGCTCATGGGCGCATCGTGGTCTGCGCAATTGTGCGTAGTCAACTATCGAGAACTGCGCTCAACTACGCAATTACAGCGATGTAGTGCCACAAAACCCCTGGTCAATGCACTTGTACGCACTTGTTGTGCGAAACAGTTGACAGAGACGCATAACTACGCACAGTATGTGCGCATGGCAGCGATCGACCACGAGGGTCTGACCAAGGCGATGGACCTCGCCCTGGTCACCCCGAAGCAGCTGGCCGAGGCCACCGGGATGTCCCTCACCTACGTGTGCGACATCACCGCTGGCCGTCGGACGCTGAAGCGCAACCCCGAACTCCGCAAGAAGATCGCCGTGGCGCTCAACGTGCCGCAGCACTGGATCGAGCACGCCGAGCCGGTGGCGTCGTGATCACCCGGATCTACGCGCACAGCGCCGCCGAGCGTCGGCACGGCTCACCGAACCAGGCGATCGACTGCAACCGGGTGCTCGCCGTCAGGCAGTACCTGTTCCTGCGCCGCCACCACGGGCTCCGCCCCGGCATGGCACGGGACCGGCTGCACCAGATCCTGTTCATCGGCGTCACCGGCGGCCGGTACGTGCCCGCCACCACGGCGGTGTCGGCATGAAGCCCGCACAGGTCCCCGCCGCTCGCGAAATCGTGATGCGCCGCACAGACGACGTGCAGGTCGTGATCGAGCCCCGCGCGATCGGCCTCGAGGTCGCCGCTCAGGTGTACGGACAGGTGTGCGCCGAGACGATCCGCCGGCTGCAGGACGAGGAGGGGTTCCCGTGCGTCCGCTACGGCACGCGCCGGCTCGTCCCGGTCGCTGCTGCTGACGCCTGGCTGGCTGCTCGCGCCGAGCGCGACACCGGCCGCGTCGAGTCCCCATCCTCGAAGGCCGGCCCGGTGCCCCCCGTCGGGCCGGTCGACGAGGACGACTCGCTGTTCGCTCGGGCGTTCCGCGCCGAGATGGCGAGGTCGTGATGTTCGCCGTCTCCACGTTCGACGCCGTCGGCGGGCTGATCATCGGCACGATCGGCGCGTTCGGGCTCGTCGTCAACGACCTGTTCGAGCAGTGGCGCAACGGCCGCGATCGCCGCCGAGGCGCCCGATGAAGCGCTACCTGGCGTTCGACATCGGCTGCATCGAGTGCGGCGAGCCGTCTGCCGTGCTCGGGGTGTTCATGTCGCGCGACGAAGCCAACCTCGCCGCTGAGCATGCCGAGCGCGTGCAGCGCGAGAACTGGCGTGGCCAGCACTACTTCGAGGTCTACGAGATCGAGGTGCCGTCGTGAGCATCTTCGCCGTGTCCACGTTCGACGCCGTCGGCGGACTCGTCATCGGTGCCGGTGCCGCCATCTGGCTCATCGTCGACGGGCTGGTCGAGCAGTGGCGCAACGGCCGCGACCGCCGCAGAGGCGCCCGATGAACCGCCTTGCTGAACTTCACGCCGCGCACCGCGTTGATGGCTGCCCGGCTGACACTGCCGACGCGATCCTTGCAGCGCTGCGCCTCAACCACATGCAGCGCGAGGCACTGCACACGCTCGTGCTGGACTACTGCACGAACGCCGATCGGCATCGGGTGCGCGATGTGGAGGCTGCTGCCATCCGTCGCGGCGTGCCTGTCGATTCGTGTGAGCGTGCCCGGTTGCTCGTCGAGAGCTTCTGGCTGCCGAGCGGGGTTCGTGTCTCCTGGGGCGACGCCACGGTGGAGCAGCACCAGCAGCGCATCGACTGGCTGTCGAATCAGATCGCTGGCATCTCGGCCACGATCGCCAGGCACCAGCAGGCCATCGACGCGATCGTCGAGGCCGGAGCGTCATGCCTCAACGACATCGAGGAGCTGGCCGCATGAGCATGCTCCTCGACCCCGCCCTGCCCGCCGACCACCGTCGGAGCGACACCCATACCAGCGCCGTCGGCGGGCACCTTCTCACCACCGGCCACGGTCCCACCGATACCCAGCCGATCAACGCTGGTGGTGACCGTTCGCCCGCCGTCCAGGTCTCTCGCGAAGCCCATGAGAGTGGCGACGGCGGGCAACTTCTCGACCCATCCACCACACTCCGCCCGAACCCCAAAACGGCCTCGGGATGGGTCGAACTCCGCATCGCCGCGGACCTGTTCCATCGCGCCCAGCAGGAACGCATCGCGGTCGCCAACGTCATCCGCCGCCCAGCCGACGGCGGCAACGTCGACCCGATGTTCTTCGCCCCGCACCTCGAACGGCTCGAAGCCGTCGAGCACGAGGCCAAGCTCCTCCTCGGCCGCGTCTACCGGCGAGTCGTCCCACCCGAACTGCGCGCCTGGCAAGCCGACTCACCCGGCGTTGGCCCACACCTGTTCGCCAGGCTCCTCGGCCACCTTGGCGACCCGTGCATCTCGACCCCCCACTACTGGGAGGGCACCGGCACCAACAGGACGCTGATGGTGGAGCCTGCCCGACTCCGCACCGTCGGGCAGCTCTGGCAGTACTGCGGCCACGGCGCCCCCGCCCGCCGCACCCGCGGCATGTCCGCCGACGACCTCGCCGCACACGGGTCTCCGCTGCTCAAGATGCTCGTGCACCTCAACGCCGAAGCTTGCATGAAGCGCGCCAACGGCACCCGCTACCGCGACGTCTACGTGTCAGCGCGCGAGGCGGCCGACGGGCGACTGCACACCGCCGAGTGTGTCCGTTGCGGCCCGAGCGGGCGCCCGGCTCGGCCCGGATCACCGTGGAGCAACGGTCACGCCCACGCCCATGCCCTCAGGATCGTCGGCAAGGAATTGCTCCGCGACATGTGGATCTCCCGCCACGCAGCACTGGCCGGGGTCCCGTCATGAGCGACCTGATCCTCGCCCTGACCGCCCTCGGCTACACGCTCGTCGGCGCCCACTGGCTCACCTGCCGACGCCGCTGAACCCCTCCGCTTTCAAGTTCTGAAAGGAACCAACCACATGCGCAAGCTCCTCGCTCTCCCCCTCGCCGTCCCCGCGCTCGCCGCGTGCAACGAACCCCCGTATGCCAAGGTCGACCACGTCACGATCGCCGAGATCGAGGCGTCCAGCGTCGTCGCCGCCATGGCCCGGCTCGAGCAGAGCCTCGCCCTGTCCGACGAGCTCGTCGGCAGCATCGCCAGGCGGACGGTCACGGCGGTTGCGGATCATCGTGACGTGCCAGCCGCCGCCGCTCACGTGATGCTCCAGCAGGAGAACTCCGGCTACCCGGTCTTCGAGGTGACGCTGTGAACCGCCGGCTGCTCCTGATCCCCACGGCCGTCGCCGCATCGCTCGGCGTCGCCGGCACCGCGATGGCGAACACGTTCACCGCCGACGCCACCTGCGCCGGGATGACGCTGTCGATGCCGCGCACCGAGGACGGCACGGTCGTCACGACCCGCCTCGACGGCGCCGTGGTCCGCACCGACACGGTCACGACGTTCGGCTCGCCGGTCGTCTTCACCCTCGCCTCACCGGATCAGACCCGGCAGCACACGTGGTCGGTCACGATCGACGCCACGTGGTCGGCCGACCAGACCTGGTCTGAGACCGTCCCGGCGTGCGCGGCCGGGACCACGCCGCCGGTGCCCAGCTCGAGCACGACATCCCCCGCGACGCTTCCGCCCGCGTCGGTCGTGCCGGCGACCACGGTGGGACCGACGTTCCCCCCGCCGTCGAGTTCCACCGTGGTCACCATCCCTCGCACGCCGGTCATGACCGAGCCGTTCGAGCTGCCGGCCACCGGCGGCGACACGAGCGGGACGCTCGCGATCGGCGCCGCACTGGTGGCGGCCGGAAGCGCGGCGGCGCTCATCGCCCGGAGGCGTGCGTCGTGAGCGCCGATCCGGAAGTGACTCGCGAGATAGGGCCGCAGCCGTACTACGACGAGGACGGGATCACGCTCTACCTCGGCGACTGCCGCGAGATCATCCCAGCCCTTGGCCGGACGTTCGATCTGGTGCTCACGGACCCGCCCTACGGCGACACGTGGCTTGACTGGGACCACTGGCCGACGGGGTGGCTGGCCGACATCGACCTCAGCCACCTCACGCGCCAGGTGTGGTGCTTTGGGTCGTTCCGCATGTTCGTTAACCACGCCCACGAGTTCATCGGCCAGGGCTGGACGCTCGGCCAGGAAGTCGTGTGGGAGAAGCACAACGGCTCGTCGTTCCACGCAGATCGGTTCAAGCGCGTCCACGAGCTTGCCGTGCACTGGTACCGAGGGCAGTGGTCAACCCTGCAGCTCACGCCCCAGTTTGTGACCGAGGCGACCGCACGCACAGTCCGCCGCAAGACCGGGCCGCCACACACCGGCCACATCGAGGGCGCCTACCGCTCCGGCGGACCCAAGCTGCAGCGCTCGGTCATCTACTGCCGGTCGATGAACGGATCAGCCATCCATCCCACCGAGAAGCCAGCAGGCATCCTCGAACCCCTGATCCGCTACAGCACGGCACCCGGCGACACGGTGCTCGACCCGTTCGGCGGGTCGTGTTCGACCGCCCGCGCGGCCCGGGCGCTCGGACGCAAGGCGGTCTGCGTTGAAGCTAGCGAGGAGTACCTCGAGCGTGCCGTGGCTGCACTCGGCCAGGGGGTGCTGGCGCTGTGACTGACGATCGTTTCTTGCACGCAACTCGCAGGCGTGAGCGTCGGGCCCGTCTCGCCGTCACCGTCGTGGCGGCCACCGTCGCCACCCGCTGGATCTGCGCCGACCTCGCCGTCGCATGGCCCATCCAGGCCGCCAGCGTCGTCGGGTTCGCCGTCCTGTTCACCGGCATCGCCGAGTTCGTCAGGGGCGAGTCGTGACCGGCTGGCTGATCGTCGCCGTCGTGTTCGTCGGCGTCGCCTTCGCCTTCGCGCTCGCGCAGATGGCGCACATCACGCCCGACGACGACAGCACCTGCCCCGAGCCGGACGACGTGGCGAAGTTCGCCAGCATCGTCCGCCACTTCGACGACGGCTCGGTCGCCCTCGAGGTCACCGTCCTCGCCGCTTGCGCCGCCCTGGCGCTCGCCACCTGCGCGCTCGCCGTCGCACTCCCGTAACCCCGCCCTCTTCCCCCGGAGGCACCATGCCCGCCCACGTACGCCACCTGCGCGTCGCCCCACGCCCGTTCGACTGGGAACGCGACGACGACGCCGTCGAGATCTCCCTCCACCCTGCCGCCTGGTCGCTGCTCGTCCTCGCCGCTGAACGCTCCGAGGTCACCGGCGCACGCGACATCGCCGCCCAGGTCGCGCTCGAGGTCCGCCGCGTCCAGCACCTCCGCCATCAGGCGGCGATCGCCGACGCCGAGCACGACTACCGCCACGAGCTTTGCGACCTCCCGGACGGTGCCTGATGCGCACCACCGGCTCCACCAAGGTCGTTCACGACCGGGACGGCAACCCCTGGCTCGTCGTCGGCACCGCCGACGGCTACGAAGCCCACCGCCTGCAGGTCACCGAACGCCACCTCTTCGACCGCTCGTGGCAGGCCGTCCAGTTCGCCGTCTATTTCAAGGCAGAGTCGTGATGGCGATCTCCGCAGGACCCCCCGATGGCACCATCCAGCGCGGTCGCGGCGGCTTCCTCCGCAACACCCAGGACGTCCCGTTCGTCACCGATCCGACCGGTGCCGTCGTCAAGGGTGGCGCTCGCAAGGGGGAACCCAAGCGCCTCGCCTACGGCTCACCGTCAAGTCGAGGCAAGCAGATCGAGAACGTTCACAACCTGCTCAAGTGGGGCGAGCGTCGCATCGTCCTCGGTCTCGGACTCGACCTCGCGCTCATCGCCGACTGCGCGCGCGTTGCGCAGCTTGACCCTGAATCCGACGAGTACCGCGAGGCCGCTGACCGCGTGGTCGTGCGCGCCAAGGAGGCGGCGCAGGCGAACCTTGCAGCCGATCGCGGCACGCACGTCCACTCGCTGCTCGAAGCAGTCGAGGAAGGGCGCGACTGGGTGCACCTCGCTGAGCGTGGCGAGATCGTCGGCATCCCGGTCGACGTGCAGCACCGCCTGGCCGCTGCGTGGCGCGCCATGCTCGACCGCAATGGACTGACCGTGCTCGTCACCGAGGCCTCGTGCGTCGATGACGCCTGGCGCCTCGCAGGCACCCTCGACAACATCGTGCGCTGCACCAAGCCGCTCCGGTTCGCGCTGGTCACCGGCGAGGTCGTCGTCATCCCGGCCGACACCGTGCTGATCCTCGACAAGAAGACGTCGAAGAAGCGCCTCGGTCGTGACGGGTCCGTGCAGTGGTGGTCGTCGTACGCGATCCAGATCGCGAGCTACGCCCAGTCAGTCCCGTACGACACCGAGACCGAGACCCGCGGCGAATGGCCATGGCCGATCGACCAGACGCACGCGCTGATCGGGCACATCGACGTCGACGCCGCAGTCGCCGGCGCGCCGCCCGAGCAGATCTGCACCCTCGTGTGCGTCGACCTCACCGCCGGCCGCGAGCACGGCGGCGCCACCGTCGTGCAGGCCAAGACGTGGGAGGAACGGCGCGACGTGTTCAGCGTCGCCCAGCTCGCGTCAAGGACGACGGCCGCGCCGAGGCGGCGCGACGACGAGATCGCTGTTCCCGACGGGGTCGTGGAGGGCCCCGAGGTCGAGCAGCCGGCCGCCGGGGGCGTTGGGACCCCGGCGGCCACCATCGCGAGCCAGGCAGCGGACGCGCCGGGTGACGCACACGCGAGCACCGGGACGACCCTGGATCACGCCGCCCCGGTGCTCGCGTCACCCGACGAAGGCGAACCGGCCGACGCTGACGCCGTCGGCGCGCTGCGCATCCGCTACGCCGCGCTCCCGAAGACGGTCCGCTCCGGCTGGCTGAAGCAACTCGCCGAACAGGCCGTCCGTGGACGCAACGGCCGCAACCGCGTCCCGTACCTCCTCACCGGCGACGACGGCCGACACACGATCCGCCGGTTCGAGATCACCCGCGGGCTCGTCATGCTCGCCGAGGCCGACATCGTCGACGACGACTTCCTCCGGGCGATCGTCGGCAACGTCCTCGGCGTCACCGCCTGGGACAGCTACCTCGACCCCGGCCAAGTCGTCGGCCTCCTCGACGCCCGCACCGCCGTCAGGTTCGCCCAGCTGTGCGAACTCGCAGCGGCAGGGGGAGCCGTCGCTCACGTCGACTCCGCCACCGGGCGCGTCCACCTGACCTTCCCCGATCTCGCCGCCCGCGCGGCCTGAACCCACCCACGCCCCCAGGGGCATCACACCAAGGAGGGCCAAGTGGCCATCTCAGCAGACACCGGCGGCGGGGGCACCCCGTTCGCCAAGCTCCTCAACCTCGGCGACGAGCTCGAGGGCGCACTCGCATCGAAGCCGCGCGAGTGCGTGCGCGAACAGCGCGAGTTCGGCAAGGACGAGGTGAAGCTCCGCAACGGCAAGCCCGTCAAGGAGGAGATCCTCTGGCTCGTCGCCATGCCCGGCACCACCGCCGTCACCGGCAAGGACGACGACCACAGCCCGATCGAACCGCTCGACGTCGTCCTGTTCGCCGTCTCCGGCTACCGCTGGGGTCAGGTCATCAACGCCCGCAAGGCCCTCCCCGCGGCGAACGGGTTCAAGGCCGGCGAATCGGCCTCGGGCGACGTCTACCGGATCCGGCTCGTCGGCTGGTCCGCCGAGACCGAGAACCCGGCGGCGGCCGAGAAGGCCGGCTTCACCGTCGTCGACGGCCGGATCGTGCTCCGCTCGCAGGAGGACAAGGACAACTATGTCCTCGCCCAGTCCCGCCGTGGTGGCAACACGAACGCGGCGAAGGACGTCGAGATCACGATCCGCCGCCCGGGCCCGGCCGACAAGGCGTACGAGCAGCGCGCTGACGAGGTGTTTCTCGACGCCCCGTGGAAGAAGGTCGCCGTCGGCGTCGGCGGTGTTTCGGCGGCTAACGACCCGGCGGACGACGAGCCGTTCCTCGACGTCGTCCAGGGCTATCGGTCCTTCCGCAACATGGCGGTCTCGGAGCCGTGGCTCTGACCCCCGCCCGCGTCGTCGCCCGCCTGCTCGCGAACGTCGAGCAGGCGGGCGGGTGCGTCGTCACCCTCTACAGCGTGGGCAGCCACGGCTACGGCCAGAGCTCGACGGCGTGTGGGGCGGGATGACGACCGAGCAGCGCCGACCGCTGCTCGGCACCAAGCCGAAGCAGGTGCCCGCATGACCATCCTGCCGTGGCAGGACAGCGCCGCCTGCATCGGCGCCGACACAGCGATCTTCTTCCCCGAATCCGGCGACCCCGTCGGCCCGGCCAAGGCGATCTGCCGTGCCTGCCCCGTGCGCGAGCAGTGTCTCGCCGACGCCCTCGAGCGCGGCGAAGTACACGGGGTGTGGGGCGGCCTCTCCGCGAAGGAGCGGCGCAAGTACCGCCGCCAGCACGGGCTCCTCAGGAAGCCCGGCGGACAGCCCCAGCCGATCAGCCACGGCACCAACGGCGGCTACCACACGCACCGTCGGCGCGGCCAGCAGCCGTGCGACGCGTGTTCCCAGGCGCACATCCGCTACCAGCGGGCCCGCCGCGAAGGCGGGGACGCCGCATGAACATCTCACCGCGAGAGGCCCTCACCAAAGAGGCGTACGACGAACTCGTCGACCGTCTCGGCCGGCCACCGTCCTGGCCACCGCTCGGCAAACGCAAGCCCGGCCACGGCCCGGACAACGCCGTCGCCACCAACCGGCAATCGACCGAAGGAACGAACCGATGACCACCATGGCCGAGTACGAGGAAGCCGTCGCCAACGGCGACACCATCTGCCAGTGCGGCTACCGCGAGAGCCAGCACGGGCCGAACCACCCCGCCCCGGACTCGCACAACCCGAGCCAGTGCAACAACCGCCGGTTCGTCCGCTCGGGCTCGTTCAACGAGGCCGTGCTGCTCCACCGCGAGCACGTCGAGCCGACCCTGTTCGAAGGCGAGGGCGCGGCATGAGCGATCCGGAAGTGACTCGCGAGAAACCCGCTGTGGACAACGAGCCATCCGAGGTCGACGTGAAGGTCGATGCTGCGCTCGGCGACCTGGTCCGCTGCGCCTACCACGACCGCTGGCTGCGCGCGCGACTCCAGATCGTGGAGGACCACATCAACGACCTGCGTTGCGAGAACGCGCAACTGCGCGGCGACCTAGGCGCGGCCTACTGCCGCATGGACGACATGGAAGGACTGAACGATGACTGACGAGAATCACGAACTGCCGAACATCCTCGGCGAGGACCTGGGCTACCTGCTCGGCTGGGTTGCGCTCGGCGAGACGCTGGGTGATGACGACGGCGAAGAAGCAGCCCGCGCGATGGGTGAAGCGATCGTCGGCTGTGAAGAGATGCAGGCGATCAAGGCCGTGCTGCGGCGCGCCTACTGGCAATACCCCATCAACGTTCGCAAGACGATCATGAAGCGGGATGGCCTGCCTGACGTCGTCGTCAAGTGGGTGCTGTCGTGATGCTCAGCGCAACCGGCAAGTGCCACACCTGCGGCAACGAATCGTGGGTCGATGAGTGCGCTGAGTGCTGGAAGGCCCGCCAGTACGAGCAGCGCACGTTCCTCGACCTCAAGGGAGCGCTGGAGCGGCTCTGCCGTGCACAAACACATCTCCCCGATCACTGGCGTTCCGACGCCCAACAGGCCATCAACATCGTGCAGGAGATCGGCTCGTCCGTCTGCCCTGACTCCTGGTCGAAGCATGACCAACCCGAGCACCCGGAGGCGACGCCGTGAGCGTGCTCGGAGCGGGGTTCTATGGCCCGACGGAGGGCGAGAAGAAGCGGAAGGCTGTCGCGGACGCAGCGCGGAAGATGGCCAAGGTCATCGAGGAACTGCCGAACACCTCCGACGAGGAGAAGGCGGAACTCAAGAAGGACCTGCACAACATCGGCGTGAACGCCCTGTCGACCGTCGACCACGGCTATTGCGATGCGTGCGGCAAGTGCACCGTGGTCACGGATGTGTGGATCGACCGCACCCCGATGACCCTCTGCCAGCCGTGCGTGTTGGACGCACTCACCGCCGAAGGTGAGCAGCTCGGCCACTACTGGGAGATCGAGACATGACCACACCACAGATGGACTGGCTTGACGATGAGCGACGTCGGTCTCGCAACGCCACCCCGTGGCTACCGCCGCTTTCGTGCGACCCCCGCCTCGTGTCAGTCCCGAGGGTCGGCGGGCTCGTCACGCACTACATCGTCCGTAACGGCCCGGGCGGCATGGCGTTCACCTACGACGATCTGCGTGACGCCCTGGTCGACCTTGGCCGTGGGTCGTGATCGACGGCATCAATGTGCCGCAGACCCACGCCACGATCACCCTCCGACCTGTGGAGAACTCCGATGGCGAATGAAGTTGTCTTGCACGAGACGCGCACGCCATCGATGATCGTCGGCTGCGACCCCGGCAAGAGCGGCGCCCTCGCGCGGCTCGACCACGCCGGACGGCTCGTCGACGTCGCCGACATGCCCGTCGTCGGCACGATCATCTCCGCCCACCTGCTCGACGAGATCGTCCACAACTGGATCGACCCGCTCGCCGACGCGCCGTACGGGACGGCCGTGATCGAGGACGTGCACGCCCGCCCCGGCCAGGGGGTCAGCTCGATGTTCTCGTTCGGTCGAGCGCTCGGCGTCGCCGAAGGCGTCCTCGCCGGAAACGGCCTGTCGCTCCGCTACGTGAGCCCGGCGAAGTGGAAGAAGGCGCTCGGCCTGTCCGCCGACAAGGGCGTCAGCCGCCGACGCGCGATCGAGCTGTGGCCGGACCACCGCAAGGCGTTCGAGCGCGTCAAGGACGACGGCCGCGCCGAGGCGGCGCTGCTCGCCTGGTGGTGGTGGAAGCACGAGGCCGGCCGATGAGCACCCAGATCCGCATCGGCATCGGCGTGCGGCGGTGGCATGACCTCCGCTGCATCGACGACGACTTCAAGCAGTGGTCAGAGGGGATCATGCCCGCCGTCGCGCACTGCTACCGCCTCGAGGCGCTCGACGAGTCACTCACCACGTGGCGCGGGGAGCACGGGTACGCGAAGTGGCTGTGGAAGCCGCTGCTCCCGTTCGACGAACTCCCCACCTACCACAAGATCACCCACACGCCACCGGCGCGCCCCGAATGGCTCGAGGCGCTGACGTGAGCGCCGAGATCGTCCGGGTGCCGCTCTCGTGGCTGATGTTCCGCGGCCACATGTTCGACGTCGACCACGCCACGGTGCTCTGCACGGACCGCACGATCGCCGAACGCCTCGCTGAGCTCCTCGAGCGCCACGGGCTCGCTGACGTCCCCGACCATCTCCCCGACGCCATCACGTGGGCCCCGCCGCACCCCGACGATCGGCTCATCGATTGGCGCCTACCCGAGAACCCACACCGAACCAACGAAGGAACCCTCCCATGAAGACCAAAATCACTGCCGCCCTCCTCGCCGAGCTCCTCGAGCGCCACGGCCTCGCTGACGTCCCCGACCACATCCCCGACGCCGTCACCTGGGCGCCACCCGACCCGGACGACCGGCACTTCGACTTCCGACTCCCCGAACACCCCACGACCGAAGGAACCCTCCCATGAAGACCAAAATCACTGCCGCCCTCCTCGCGCCCGTCGCCCTCACCGCCTGCAACCCGTTCCCGTACGCCAAGCAGCACCACGTCACCATCCAGGAGATCGAGGCGTCCAGCGTGACCGCCGAACCCGGCGTCGAGCTCTGGGTCGTCATGATCCCCGAGGGCGACGCGATCGACCGCTGCAGTGCGAACCTCGGCGGCACCTACCGCTACGACGGCACCCGCGTCTGCGTGGTGCCCGCACCGTGAGCCTCGGGCACCTTCCCCCGCGCCTGTCTGACGCTGAAGCGCTCGCGCTCGGCCGGCTCATCGAGCCCGAGCTCCACGCCGCGCTGGTCACGGTCGACGCTCACGGCGCAGACCTGCAGTTGCCGAAGGTGCGGCTCGGCTACGCCGGGCACCTGCAGGCGCTCCGCTGGATCCGACGCGAACCGGAACCGCAGGCGGTGCGCACCGATGGCTGACGATCCGGAAGTGACTCGCGAGATAGGGCCTGTGGACATCTGCCGGGCGAAGCACCCGACGTCGTGGTGGATCACATGCCAGTTGGAGATGGACCACTTTGGCGAGCACGTCCGTCACTGCCCGCCGGTGGAGACTGGCGAGCGGCTGAGGTTCAGC
Organism: Gemmatimonadota bacterium; assembly: GCA_016712265.1. Lineage (NCBI taxonomy): Bacteria > Pseudomonadati > Gemmatimonadota > Gemmatimonadota bacterium. Next base: position 32,371 of record JADJRJ010000018.1, read on the forward strand.
CAGTACACCGTCCACTGGCAGGACCCGTGCGAGTGCGACTCGCACACGGGCGTCGGTGAGGACCTGTGGAAGTGCGACGAGTGCGGTGAGGTGATCCGCTACATCGATGACCCCGAGGGGAACGTGACGCTGACCGAGCTGCACCCGCATCATCGCAGTCGGCGCGTGCGCGTCGAGATGGTCACGCCCGGCACGCGCCCCTGGCAGGACCCGTGCGAGTGCGACTCGCACACGGGCGTCGGTGAGGACCTGTGGAAGTGCGACGAGTGCGGTGAGGTGATCCGCTACATCGATGACCCCGAGGGGAACGTGACGCTGACCGAGCTGCACCCGCATCATCGCAGTCGGCGCGTGCGCGTCGAGATGGTCACGCCCGGCACGCGCCCCGGCAACAGGGAGTGGTGGACGTGAGGGGCGTTCGATTCGTTGAGCTGGACGCCAGCCGTCGGGTGACCCGTCACGCCGTCGACCAGGTCGGCAACAACCTGACGGCGCAGCTGCTCTGGTGCGCCAAGCACGTCGAACCCGTGTGGGTGTTCAACGACGGGTCGTTCGAGTGTCCGCACGCTGCCGCCGTTGGTTGGGACTCTGACGGCGAGCACGACCTCGTAGCGCCACCGTGGGAGAACCCGCACGTACCGACCGGGGGCGATGTGGCCGACATGACAGCACCTGAACCTCACGACGCCTGGTGGACGATCCACTCATCGGTGGTCCAAGAGATGCTCCGCCGAGCCTTCCATGGCGAGGACCCCGATCTGCTCTATGTCGAGCTGATCGCCAACAGTCGCATCGAGCCTGTGGACAACGACGATGCCTGGTGACGTTTCGTTGCACCAGCCCCATGTAGAGCCATGCGACCGTGCCGACTGTCGACACACTCGACGGCTCCTCGCCCAGTCGTGCCCGCTGGTTGACCTGGACGAAGCAACCGAGATCATCGTCGACCTGACGAACCAGGCGTGCAGCACGGCCGACGGGCTGGACAGCACGGCGATCTCCGCCTACGCCGAAGCGATCGACTACCTCGCCAAGCGTGGGATCGTCGAGATCGACCACCAGGCAGGTCGGCGCGTCACAGCTCGGTGGGTGCAGCGATGACCGATCGTTTCTTGCACTTGCCGACCTCGGTCGACGAGGCACTGCTCGAGGCGACACGCATCGGCATGCTGGCCGAACAGACCGGCCTGCCGCTCCTCCCGTGGCAGCAACGCGCCATCGACCTCGCCTGCATCGTCGACCGCACCGGCGCCCGACCACACCGGCGGCCGCAGTGAGCCGAGACGCACGCATCACCATCGCCTGCCTCGCCGCAGCCGTCGCCCCGCTGCACCGACCGGACCTGGGGCGACGGCGGCACGTGCGCGCGGGGCTGCGTGCCGTGCCGCGAGATGCAAGGCGCCCCGTACGTGCCGAAGCCCAAGTCGAAGAAGGCCGCCCCAGGCGGCCAGGTCAACACGACCGAGGAGAGTGACGCCGCATGAGCGAGATGTACCGGTTCTACGACAGCGACGGCAGTTTGCTGTACCTCGGGATCAGCCTCGACGCGTTGCGGCGAGTTGACCAGCACCGTCGCCTCAAGGCGTGGTGGCCTCTCGTCGCGCGCATGGAGGTGGAGCACTTTCCGGCCGGCGTCAGCCGCCGAGACATGGAGCGCGCCGAGGCTGCGGCCATCCGCCTCGAGCACCCGCGCTTCAACATCGCGCACCGCCCCCGCCCCTCCAAGCGACGCACCCGACGCGAGCCGGCGCGCTTGTGTGCCATCGGCGAGGAGGTGTTCGTTGGTGGCCGCTGGCTGTGTGTCGCTCGTCGTTCCGTCGATCACGTGGAGCTCGTCGACCTCGACACTGGCTCAACGATCGCCTGGCCCGCCGACCAGCCCATCGAACGTCAAGTGCGACGCCCATGAGCGCCGCTGCAGCCATCACCCCGTACGTCAGCGCCGGCCAGTTCCTCGACGCGATCTACCAAGGCGTCGAGGAAGGGTGGGCGCACACGTTCCGCCTCGACCGAACCACCGGTGAACGGCACGTCAACTGGGCGCCGATCGGACAGCACCACCGACTCGCATCTGACGCGGCGCGACACCTCGACACGTCGTGCATCTGGTTCGGGCCGGCCGTTCGATCCAGCAACCTTGGCCAGCGCCGGGGCGGACGCGAAGACTGCACGCTGATCACCGCCCTCTGGCTCGACGTCGACGTCGCCGGCCCGCAGCACGCGGTCGAGAACCTGCCGCCGACGCGCGCCGCCGCGTACCAGCTGATCGGCGACTACCCGATGCCGCCCTCCGCCATCGTCGACACGGGCAACGGCCTGCAGGCATGGTGGTTCCTCGCCGAACCGCTCTCGGCCACGGAAGCAGAATCGCTCCTGACGCGTTGGGGCGCCACGTGGGACGAACTCGCGAGTCGCCGAGGCTGGCACGTCGACAACGTCTTCGACCTCGCTCGAATCATGCGCCTGCCAGCCACGTGGAATCACAAGGGCGAACCCCGCGAGGTGTACGTCACCGACTGGGCGCCCGACCGGCGCTTCAGCCCCGACGACATCGACCAATGGACCATCGAACCACCGGCGGCGCCGGCACCCCGAGCGAAGGCACCCGTGCCCTACATCGGCCCGGAGCGCCCAGGCGAAGCGTTCAACGTGGTCGCCGACCCCGGTCACCTCCTCGAGGCCGCCGGATTCGTCCTCGACAGCGACAACTCGACCACCGGCGAACGCCACTATCGGGCCCCGCACCACCGCAACGACCGCGGCGTCACTGGCGCCACCGTGTATCCCGACGGCCACACGACGATCTGGTCCGAGACGTTCGCGGCGAGCTCAAACGTCACCACCAAGCGGCCCTACGACGCGTTCGGGCTCTACACGTTCCTGCAGCATGGCGGGAACTTCACGGCCGCCAGCGACGAACTCGCCCGACAGGGCTACGGCACGAAGGCATCCATCGCGAGTCCCGCGCAGCTCGCAGCTCCCGCCGCCTCGAGTAGCGGAGCTGCGAGCGAGGACGACGACTGGGCGCGCATCGAGCTCGGTGAGATCGCCTCGCTCATCCGTTCCGGCGAGTACCAACCCATCGTGCCCACGATCCTCGCCGTCACAGGGTCCATTCCGCTGTTCTACGAGGCGCGCATCAACTCACTGTTCGGCGAGTCGGGCGGCGGCAAGACCTGGTTGGCGCTCGCCGCCATCGCCGAGCAGCTCCGCCTCGGCCACCACGTGCTGCTCGTCGACTACGAGGACAACCCCAACGGCATCGCTGAGCGCCTCGTGCTGCTCGGCCTCGAGGATGAGGCCATCGGCCGGCTCGACTACCGCAACCCCACCACAGCGCTCGGCCTCGGCGTCGCCGCCCTGCAAGCGCGCGCCGAGGAGGGCACCTACTCGCTCATCGTCATCGACTCCACCGGTGAAGCCATGGCGGCCGGCGGTACCGACTCGAACGCCGACCAGGAGGTCGCCACCTGGTTCGCGCTCGTGAAGCACCTCACCCGCCTCCCCGGCGGCCCGGCCGTCATCGTGCTCGACCACATCCCCAAGGATCGGGACGCACCATCCAACTACGCGATCGGCTCCCAGCGGAAGCGCGCGGCCGTCAGTGGCGCCGCCTATCGGGTGGACACCCTGAAGGAGCCAGCCAAGGGGAAGTCGGGTCGCCTGAAGCTCACCGTGGCCAAGGATCGGCCCGGCAACCGACCGAAGGGATCCACGGCGGCAGAGGTTGAGGTCGACAGCACCGACGTCGGCGTGCGTCTTGAGCTCCACCCGAGCGACGCCCAGGCCGCCGCGGCGGCCGGCGAGAAGTTCCGGCCGACAGTCCTCATGGAGCGCGTCAGTCGCTACCTCGAAGCGGTGCCAGCCGCGTCCCAGCGCGCCGTCGAGCGCGCCGTCACCGGCAAGGCGAGCGGCATCCGCAAGGCCATCGAATGCCTCCACGAGGAGGGGTTCATCGCCCTGGACGCGAGTGGCTATCGGACCGTGAACGCCTACCGCGCCCCTGTGGATAACGACGACCGCGTCCCCGCGTCCCACCGCGTCCCCACCGCGTCCCCCGAGGACGGGGACGCGGTCGTGAGTGGGCGCGTCCCCGCGTCCCCGGGTTACTACAACCCGGGGACGCGGGACGCGCCCACGACAGGGGACAAGAACGCGAACGCGTCCCCTGTGGACAACCTCGACGCCGAACCCGACGACGCCGACCTGTTCTGATCACCGCCGCGACCACCACCACGGAGACCCGATGACCCGCACCGCACCCAACCGACGCGTCGACAACGTCGCCGCCTCACTGCACCACCTCGCCGTCCACATCACCCGGGCCGTCGAGCACGTCCACGCCGAACTCGACCAGCTCGGCGCCTTCCCGAGCGACACGCTCCCCGAGCACACCAGCGGCGGCGACGCCACCTCGACCTGGCCGCCCGACAGCGTCCTCACCGCCTACGAGCTCCGCAGCCGGCGAGAGGAGATCCGCGACTGGATCGACGGACTTGAGCAGTACGCACGCTCCGGCCGGCACCTCGTCGAAGCCACCATGAAGCTCCACATCGGCCGAGCCGACTTCGACTCGGCGGATCACGCCAACCGCTGCAGCGGGCGCATCGACGCCACCTGCGAACAGTGGGCCAGCGAACAACGGCTCGCCGACGGCACCAGCATCGACACCCTCTGCATCGACTGCTTCGCCAAGGCCTGCCAGTGCTGCGGTAACGAACCGGCCGCACAGCGGCGCGTCGACGGCGTGCGGGCCGGCGAGGCCTGCTACAAGCGGCACCTGCGCTCACGCATCAAGGGCGCCACCGACGAGGCGGCCTGAGCCGTGTCCCAGCTGTCCCATCAGCCACCACCAGGCACGACAGGGTGCTGGATGCTGCGACACACGGTCGGTACCCTCACGCTGCTCCACGTGTCGAACACC
>JADJRJ010000019.1 GCA_016712265.1 Gemmatimonadota bacterium
ACATGATCTCGGATCTGGCGGGCAGCCTCGACTGGTCGTGGGTCGAGTGGGGCGGCGTCGTTCTGTTCGGATCGCGGCATTGGGCGTGGTCCGGTGGCGCGAAGACGCCGCTGTGGGAGGTGACGTGGGGCGACTCCCCACGCACCGACGCACTCGACGTGTCGCTGTCGCAGACCTCCGACGACCCGGACAACACGGCGGTCGGCACGATCGTGTTGCCGTGGAACCGCGGCATCCAGCTGCAGCCGTGGCACTGCCTGCAACTGTCGGGCCTGGGCCGCTGGGACGGCACCTACCTGGTGGAGTCGGTGTCGGCAACCACGGACGGGATCTCCGCTGTCGAGGTGCAGGTGGCGGTGCCGACACCGCCGGCGCCTGACACGGGCACGAAGTCGACGTCGAGTGCCACCCGCAACGACACCCCCCGACGCGTGACAAGACGTCCGTCAAGTACGCGAAGTGGTTCGCGCGCCAGGAGATGGCCAAGGACCGCTACGGCTGGGGTTCCGACGACCAGTGGGCCGCCCTCGAGCAACTGTGGACGCGTGAGTCCGGCTGGAACTACAAGGCCGAGAACCCGAGCAGCGGCGCCTACGGCATCCCGCAGTCGCTGCCCGGGTCGAAGATGGCGACCGCCGGTAAGGACTGGCGCACGAATCCGGAGACGCAAATCCGGTGGGGGCTGGACTACATCAAGGGCCGTTACGGCGGACCCAAGCGGGCATGGGCGCACTTCCAGCAGAGGAATTGGTACTGATGATTACCCTCGGCCTGGTCGCCAACGTCGACACCGACGGCGTGTACGTGGTCATGCCCGGTTCGCGCGGGCTGCTGCGTGGGCCGTACGCCACGTTGCAGAATGTCGCGGCAGGCGACAAGGTGCTGGTGGTCACCACCGACGACGGCATCAATGTGATCGTCGGCCTGGCAGGCGCCTCCATCGAGTTCGTCGACACCTCGGCTGACGCCGGTTCGTACGCGGGGCATCATCTGCGCACGGGGACGGAGCGCCGCTGGTTCATCGGCAAGAACAACACCGCCGAGTCCGGATCCGACGCGGGCAGCAACTTCATCATCTGGGCGTACGACGACACCGGCGCCCAGACACACAAGCCGTTTGCGATCTACCGCAACACGGGCCGCATCATCGCCGGACTGTCGGGCGCAAGCGCCGGGATCGACTTGAGCCTCAACGGGCCGCGGGTGCTGCACGGCACGGGCGACCCCAACGGCACCTATGCGGCGCCGGTCGGTTCGACGTTCCACCGCACTGATGGCGGCGCCGGCACCAGTTTCTACGTCAAAGAGTCCGGCACGGGCAACACAGGTTGGGTGGCCAAATGACAGTCACACTCGCGCACCCGTTCCGCATCGACTCCAACGGTGCCGCTGTCACCCTCGAGCAGGGTTCGGCGCGGCACGCCGCGGAGACGTGTGGGCACATCGTGTCGTGTGAGGCCGGTGAGCGGCCGTTGGCGCCGCTGTGGGGGCTGATGGACCCGACTGGTACCCGCATCAACCCCGACGAGATCCGCGCCGTGGTCGGCTACGCCGAGCCTGCGCTGGCCGTGTCACGGGTCGAGGTCATCGAACGCAACGACAACACCGTGACGGTTGACATCGACGTCGACTGGGCCGACACCGACGACGAATCCGGCTGAGTTGTCGCACGATGAGCGTAAACTGTAGGTAGCAGATGTGCCCTCCGCGAGGCGGCAACCTCCGAGGGCTCTAGGACTGACAAGGAGTCCCAGCGATGTCTAACGGTAGCAAGCGGTGCTCCCGCTGCGGTGAGGTCAAGACGCTCGACGAGTTCTCTCGAGACAGATCTGCCAGGGACGGATTCCAATCCGCATGCAAGGAATGTCGGCGGCTGGTCGTGCAGAAGTGGCGGCAGCAGAACCCCGACAAGGTGCGCGCCTACTCGCGCAAGTATCAGCAGGAGAACGCGGCCGCTCGTCGCGAGTACAACCGGCAGCGGCGCCGCAATAATGCTGAGGCTGTGCGCCAGCAGAAGCGAGAGTGGCGCAAGAAGAACCTCGAGGTCGTGCTCGAACAGGAGCGTGAGCGTCTGCGTCGCTGGCGCAGCCTCAACCGGGAGCGGGACAGGGCTGCGCAGCGGCGGCGAGAGGCCGCCTTCCGCCTGGACTTTCCGCAGAGGGCTCGGGAAAAATCACGACAAAGTAAGCAGCGCTGGCGTGCGCGTAAGCGTGACGGGCAGGGCTTTCGAGTGGTAGCGAAGGATGTTCGCAGGCTCGCGTCGGACACTTGCGTTGCCTGTGGCCTGACTGCCGACAGCCTCGACCACATAATCCCCTTGAGTCGTGGCGGGTCACACGGGGTGGGGAATCTCGCTGCCATGTGTCGAACCTGCAACTCAAGCAAAGGCGCCAAGACCATGACCGAGTGGCGCAAGGCGAACGATTGGCTGCCGCTAGGCAGTCTCCCTCGACGGAAGGACCGAGCCGATGGCGCTGCGTGACCTCGATTCCACCTACCTAGGGGTGAGTGTTGACGATCGGGACCCTCAAGAGGTGTTCTCGTCGATGCTCGCGCTCGCTGAAACCCGTCTGCCGCAGTGGGAGCCGAGAAATGGCAGCCTCGAGGTAGTCCTGATGGAGGCCTGCGCCACCGGCATGGGCGACCTGATCTACGCCGCGAACCGTGTCCTCGGCGCCCTGGTCGAAGGCGTGATTTCGTTGTACGGCGTGACCCGCGACGAAGGCACCCCCGCGACGGGCACGGTGCGGCTGACGTTGACCGGATCTCCGACGACGACGATCGACGAAGGCACACTGTTCCGCATCGAGGACGCCGACTCGATGCTGGTCGCCACCGAGACGGTCACCGTCACCGGGTCGACGGTCGACGTCGCCGTGGCCACCACGGACACTGGCGGCTATCTGAACAGCATCGTCGCCGGCACCTCCTGCGACCCGGTCGTCGCCGTGCCGCACCTGGCGAACTGCGTGCTGCACACCGACCTGAACGGCGGCGCCGACGCCGAGGACGACTTGGCGTTCCTGACCAGGGCCGCGACCCGGTTCGCGCGTGTGACGTCGTCGTTGGTAGTGCCGGAACATTTCACCGCGTACGCCCTTGAGCAGCCCTACGTGAAGCGGGCCGTCGCGGTCGACCAGTACGACCACGACGGCGGCAACGACCCCGGCGACGACGACGGCTTCCTGACGGTCTACGTGTACGGGTCGGGGGCTGCGATCAGCACCGACGAGAAGAACGAGCTCGAGGCGGCAATGCAGGCGCAGTGCGCGTCGATCCTGACAATGACCGTCGAGCACGCCACCCCCGTGAGCGTCAACGTGACCGCGGCGGTGACGAAGTCGGCAGGCTACGACGACGCCGAACTTGAGGCCGCCATCGAGGATGCTCTGGCGTCGGTGTGGTCGTGGCAGACCTCCGGCTTTGGCGCCGACGTCGAACCCCTCGACGTCCAAGCCGTCATCGAATCGGTGCCCGGTGTCGACTCGGTCACGTCGCTGACGTTGCCGTCGACCACCGTCGACGTCGAGTTCGACGAGTTCGCGGTGATCGGCACCGTCAGCCTGACCATCACCTGAGAGGCGGGCCATGCCGTACATCTACGACATCGACGACCTGTACGACTTCGACCTGTCGTACGACGGGTGGCCGCTGTACGACACCGGCACCCCGACCGGGATCACCAGGACGGGACAGCGCCTGTTCGACCTGCTGCCCGAATATGTCCGCGACGCCGATACGAACGGCGAGCTGCTGCGGTTCATGGCCAGCATCGGGGATGCGGCCTACTCGGCGGCGAAGTTCATCGACGACGCTGACCCCGACACCTCCGCGTCGGGCACTTCGGAGCCGGTGAACCCGGCGACCTCGCCGGCGGGCTGGCTGCCGTGGCTCGGCTGGCTGATCGGTGTCCTGTCATCGGCATGGACACCTCGAACGCCCGCTGGTATCTGACCCGGGCGGGTGCCCAGGCCCACGGGTCGGCCGCAGGGATTCAGGCCGCAGTGCAGGCCACACTGACCGGCAACCGTTACTGCCTGGTCACCACGGCCGTCGGCGGGGATCCGTGGGCGATCGAAGTCCAGGTCGACTCCTCCGAGGTCGCCGACTCGGCGGCAACCCTGGCCGCCGCGATGCGGGAGAAGCCGGCCGGGGCGAACCTCACGTTGACGTCGTCGACGCCGGTCACCTACGACGACCTGGATACCGCCTACACCACCTACAGCAACATGACCGCGTCAGCCCTCACCTACACCGAGTTGCGATTCTAAGGAGCCACAGTGGCCAGTAACTACCCGGGCAGCCTCGACTCGTTCGACACGATCGCGTCGGACAAGAAGACCTCAGACGCTGTCGGCGGGCGCACCCACCGCGCCATGCACAACGACCTCGGCGACGCCATCGAGCCGTCCAGGCCCGGAACTGGGCACCACCCCGTCCGGCTCGTACGCCACCGTCAAGGCGCTTCCGAGGGCGATCGAAAGGGCAGCACCCTGCCGCAGGTCGACGCCAAGGTGACCTTATCGTCGGCACCGCCGACAGCACCTACGACAACCTCGGGGTGGGCACCAACGACACGGTGCTGTTGGCCGCCTCCGAGGAGACGAAGGGCATGAAATGGACGCAGATCCCGACCGCCGGCATCGCCGACGACGCGATGACCGCCACGAAGATCGCCGCCGACGCTGTGGGGTCCGCTGAGATCGCCGCGAACGCGGTCGGCTCATCGGAGTTGGCGGACAACGCGGTGGACACCGCCGCGATCGCAGACGGCGCGGTGACGGCGGCGAAGTTCGCGGTGCAACCGGGGAACCTGCTCACCGCCAACCAGGCCAGCATCGAAACGGACACGACGGGGTTTACCGCATCAGCGGCGACCATCGCACGGGCTTCCGGCGGCGCGTTCGGCACATACTGCCTGGAAGTCACAGCCACCGCAGCGTCGGCCAGCGTGCACCTCGGCGGGACCATCCTTGCAGGGACAATCCCGGTCCAGGGGGAAGAAACCTACACCTTCCGTATCGAGCAGAAGGCCGCGTCGATCACGCGAGTGGTCAAACTGCGTGTTTACTGGTGGACGTCGGCAGGCGACGTCGCGGCGTCCACCGCATCGGTGGACTCTGGAGGGTTGGCGCTGACGTCAACGTGGGCATCCCAGTCGTTCACGACGGTCGCCCCTGCGAACGCCGCGTTCGCGTCGCTGCGCGTGTTCGCGGTTGACAGCGCCAACGCCGAAGTCTTCT
>JADJRJ010000020.1 GCA_016712265.1 Gemmatimonadota bacterium
AGCATCAGCAGGTCAGCAAATGGTAAGTCCCGCGATGTCCGGACATGCAGTCATCGGGCGTGGTCTATTGACGGGGCAAGCCTGGAGTCACACGATACAGCACGGGTTCGCGTTCTTCGCTGATCCCAAAGAACCACAGTCCGCGGCTTGCCCGATACCCTGAACCATTTACGGGGGACAGAACTCGCGTGGGCGCGGGGACGGATGAGAGCAGCCGACCCTTGGCATCCAGGACATCCCAGATGCCTACTGGCCCCTGTTTGCGCGCGGAGATTACTCGGCCATCAGAGAGCTGGAGTGCCCACAGCGCGTACGCTGCGTCCTTTCGCAGGCGCGTGGTCTGTTCTCCGGCCCGTCCTGTTACCTGCATAACCTCATCCACTGACCGCGACACCCGCCTTTCAACGTTCACTTTGCGCGCCAGAGTGCCATTAAACCAGTACCAGCTGAGCTCGTATGGAATGCGGCGCGACACGAGCAGTTGTCCGTTCGGTGTCAGCACCATACCCGGTGCGATCCACTGCTCAAGAGCCGCTCTCGATAGCGCGAATGGCAAGTCTCCGAATGAGCGTACGAGGCGAAACTGATCATCGAAGACGTGGACCGCTTTGTTCCTCGCGGCGGCATCTCGCACGATTCCCGTCATCGCTACTTGGCGATCGGGCAGCGCCACCAAGCTCTCGATAACAGCAACCTCCGGGGTCGGTGTCCATCGCTTTACAAATGCCCCCTGAGAACTGAACTGTGAGAAGCTCCGATTCGCGAGATCGAACACCACAATGCTGCCATCACTCCGCTCGGCAAGGCGATACGGGAACCTGAATTCTCCAGGACCGTCACCGGATCGCCCGAACGAATAACAGCCAGCGTGCCATCTGGTCGAATCCTCAACACCTTTGGCAGAGAGCGATCGATGATCAAAAGCGTTCCATCGACCGACACCCTTAGCGCCGTGACGAGGCCAAGGTTGAGTGATCGGCCGACGATCTCAGTCTTGGAGTCGGCAAGTGGCGTTCCTTTCAGCTGATCATCTGTTTGCCCCCGGAGGGCCGGCGTCGTGACTACTGCAAGCACTCCCGGCACCATGAGGCGTCCGAATCCTACCACCGCCGAGCGACACCACTGCGACCTCTTGATTGACCGCCTCAGCATGACTACCTCCGTCGCTGGGAAAGGGAGCGACGCGCGCCCGGGTACTGGCGCGCGTCGCGAGGCCGTTTCGGCATCAGGCAAGCGGCACTTCTATAACCCACCACCTCCAACCATGTGCGTCGCCAGGCGTTGACCGGCGACATCGAGGAATCGGCTTGGCGTGCTGCTGACACGCGTTCGCATCTCAACCCCAGACAGTGCTTGATAGAGAACCGCAACCGTCTGGTCCGTTGCACCGACGACGGCGCATTGTTCCAGGAAAGCAAGCTCTCTCGTGCCGGGGAGCGAGATACTCGTATAGACCTTCGTTCCACCGGTCCCGCCGCACATGGTGATGGTGCATTGAGCCTGCGTCGCGACACAGTTCTTGTTGGTGCCCCCGCTCATGCACGCCCACCCAGTATCGCTGGGTGTTTGAATGAACTGACACCGCTCTGTACACGCCTGAGCGGCGGCCGGCGCGGAGACGAGGGCAGTACCGGCACCTACGAACAGGGTGAGGACGAGCAGTCGGGCGCCTTTCATTTGGAGTGCCTCCAGATGAAGAGTTTGCGGGAACAACGCTACCAGTGACCCACGGCCGCCCGGGAGTCGTGCGCGCTCCCATTGTGAGGTTAAGCTTGCCCAGCGATTAGCGCACTATGTTGTTAGCGACCTGAGCCGTAGCCGCGGAGACGGCCTAACGACCTGTGCTGAGCGGCAGACGCAGTATCACCAAGCGGCGAAGCCGCGTCCTTGATGCGGCTGACCGCTCCTGCACGCTGTTAGGCATCGCCCGGCAGTCGTCCGAGGGGGAGAAACGCTGCGTCCGGGTGTGCCACGAACTCGCGAATCTGCGTCATACTGCCCCGCAGCAGGGCCGCGACGGCTCCCGTCGACGCATTCCCCTGCCGGATCCAAATCACTTTGGGCGGAAACCCGCGCCAGACGCTGAACCGCTGAAAATCTTCGTCCTTGGTGATGATGACGAACCCGTGAGCGCCGGCGTACGTCCAGATGGCCTCGTCCGACGGCCGGGCGCAAGCACGGACACGACGTCACGCGAGTCGGGGAACTCCGGCGCGAGGTCGCGGACCAGACGTGCCGACAGATTCTCGTCGAAGAGGAGCCGAACGGCCACTTAGGCCGCGGGAACGGGCATGACCCGGCGCTCGCGCTCCGCTGCAAGGCCAAGCACGCCAGGATGTCGTCGTGCGTGAGCTGAGGAAAGTCCGCCAGGACGGCCGCCTCGCTCATCCCGCCGGCGAGATACCCGAGGACGTCCCCCACCGAAATGCGTGTGCCCCGGACGCACGGCTTCCCGAATCGGATCGCCGGGTCGATCGAGATGCGGCTCAGAAGTTCCATGCCTGCACGCTAGAGCCGCCCAGTCGGGCCGTCAAGCCAGCGCCGGCGGTAAGCGGCCCCGGAGAACGCGCCCGGGCCCTTTGCCCGCCTCGCTCGGGTCATGCCCGTGCCGCTGAACGCAGCCAGAAGGCGACGAGTCGGGGCATCCCTCGAAGCGATGCCTAACGTCCGTGGCTCAGCTGCGGGCCACGTAAAGAAAGCCGGTCCGCCCGGGCCGACCCTGTACATCCTACTGCGGCCCGGGCGGAACGGCCATCCCCACAAGGCCCGTCAGTCTGCAGCCACTTGTTAGGTGGCGCCTCGCCGCGACCATGTGCGCTCGCGCTCGCGTGACATCGCCGCGGTGCTTCACCGAACACTGACCTTTCGCTTGCTGCTATCCAGCACCGCAGCCATGACACGCGCATCCGGATAGCGCGCCTCCGCGATGCGTCGCACCTCGCTTGCAAGAGTTGGATCAGTCTTTGGACCGATTCGGATCTCACTGAGATCTTCTGCCGCGAACGTCAATCCGAGAACAGGCCCTCCTCAGTCGGCTTCTTGTCGGCAGGAACCCTGTACTCTTTCTCCGGGGCCCAGTCCGTGGACTTTACGAAGTAGTACTCGCGGAGAAAGTCCTCCCACACGATCGACTCCTCACCCAGCATTGCGCGCGCCCAATCGTCCGCACCCGGCAGCTTTGGCGCCTCTTCCTGATATATCACCGGCTCCGCCGAAGCCAAGGACTGTCGCGTTCATCGCTACTCTCGAATCCCAAGACCACCCCCGTGAGGTCCGCGGCATAATGGGCCCACATCGACGGGGACTCCGCGTCTGAGGAGAAACAGATGATCCGCATATTCGGCACCCGTTCAGACCAGACCCGTCGCAATTCTTGACGCGTTAGCTCGACCGGAATAATGGTCATTGCTAAAGAACTGCGGAGGTCCTCCAGGACAACCGCTTCCGGGATGCCTCGACTGAGAGCTCCCCGAAGCACCAGCGACAGCGCCCGGAGCGTGAGGGTCTTCGGCTCGGCTTCGCCGCGGGCATACTGAGCCGCACGCGTCACCACCGCCTTCGCGTACTCGGCGTTCGTGAATGGAAGCTCGAATTCCCTCCGCACGTCGAACGGGTCGTTGAAGAGGATGGGCGAGCTCCACCTGAGGCTCCTAGTAGCAAGAACCTTGGCTGCGGTCTCTGCCGTGGCGTACTTGTACAGTGTCGGCACCTCGTGCCGCCGATTGTGGGAGCGCATCAAGTATCCTGTCAAGCCACCTAACGACCCACGTTCACTTGCGGACTGGGTCAACAAGAGGCCGCCCGCCCGGGCCGCTCCTCGATTAGTCTACCACGGCCCGGGCGGGCGTGCCAGACGCTAACTAGGTCCGCCAAGTGCAACGTGCTGTTAGCCGGCAAGGACCGACTGCGCCGATGCATCGTCGGGCACGCTGAGATCAGGCGTACCAAGCGGATGCGATGTTGAGTCAAAGAAGTGTAGGTCTGCGTTCGGCAGTCGCTGTCGGCAGAACGCCTTTGTTTTCACGATGTTCTCCTTCTCGGAAGGGTAGACGCTGATTGCGATCAACCGGTCTCGTTTCTTGGCTAGGAGATCGACGATATGGCGATCGACGTCTCCGAGACTGTGGCCGAACACTACGATTGGCCCTTGGACATCACTGAACGTGTGGAGCGCGAACTGCAGGTAGTCCGAGCGACGAATGGCAGCAAGCTTCTGTTCACTTGAGCCCTCAGTGATGCACAGCGGCACCCCACCTGTGCGCTTTCCGAAGAGATCAAGCAGCGTCTTGCCCTCTTGCGCCTTCTCCTTGTAGGTCCTGGGCACTTCTGGGGTCATGGTAGAGATGTAGGCCTCCGTGCAGGTACAAGACCTTCGTCGCCTCGCCGCGTATCTCGGTATTAGTTACGTCGAACGCTCCACCCCAGAAGTAGTCCCTGAAGTCATTTTGCTTCCTGAGCCATCACGGCCCAGTACAACAACAGGTCGTAGTTCGTGGAGAACACCCATTCGTGGCTCGCCAGCGCAGTTCGGATCCGAAGCAGCCGCGCCTATCGAGTACGGCCCACGGAACGTGCACATGATGTACCGCTGCCACGAGTGCCTCGCTTATGGACCGATACCTCTCATCCAGGGCGGCCGTGGTATGGTTGAGGGCTTGACCAACCGTGCGCGCCGTCAGTAGCGCGCCCAGTACGGCTTCGAAGTTTGCTTGTGCACCGAGGGCTGCAAAAAGGTCACAGTCCTCGCTGGAGAGAGGTGCGGCTGTTCCAGCGGTCTTCGCCACATCGAAGAGCGAGGAGTAGGCAAAGCGCCTCCATACTGCCTGGCTTGCGCCATTTCCGAGCACGATGGACTCCCACGAGTGGAGCGTCGCGATGTCACTCCAGGCATTGAGCGACGCGTCACCTGTTGGAGTCATCAATCACCTCAGGTATGTCCGGCTAACGACCCGCGCTCACCTGCAGGCCATCTAAACCAATGCCGGCCCGCCCGGGCCGCCACCTCCAGATCTTACCGTGGCCCGGGCGGGACGGCTACCCCTGCGGCCTGGCTGGTGCTGCGCCGTGTTAGGCAGCACTACCACCGCGGGGCCAGCCACTCCTGTATTTCCCAGGCACCGGCCGCGTGGTCGACCACCCAGACCGTGTCGCCACGCGTGCGGTAGGCCACCGCCGACGTCGGCCCCGTCACGGTCCGTCGGCCGCGCGGCCCAACCTCCACCCAGACATGCCGCCGTACCCCCGCCGTGTCGGACTCTTGGAACCCCACGAGCCATCTCGCTCCCGGTAAGGCGTGGAGTCGCACCAGCAGGATCTGCCGCCGACGCCAGTATTCCATGCGGGCCCGGTTACTGCCACCCGGCAATTGCTCGAAGACCGAGTCCGACGGATACTCGGGTGGGTGATAGCCGGGATAGGATACCGGGAGCCGGGTCTCGGTGCCCGTGCGCCGGTCATAGATCCACAGCGTGTCGGCACTGTAGATCCCCGACGCCACGGTGGTGTCCGTCGTCGCCACGGCGAAATTGCGGAGGTAGACCTGGCGTGCGTCCACTCCTCGGTTGGCGATGGAAATTGACCGATACGATCGCCGGACTTGTCCCGCCTGGTCGACGTCATGGAGGACGGACATGAGGCTATCAGGCCCAACCTTCCACTCGGTCCCCTCCCGGAGGTATCCGGCGACGACGACCCCCGCACCCGTACCCCCCTCGGTGAGCGCCGTCATCACCGCCGGAACCCGAACGACGCGCTCCCGTCGGCCCGTCGTGTCCCACACCTGGATGCTGTTCGTATCCAACACCGCAAACCGACCGGGCGCCCACGCACCGAGGTCGTACGGGAAACGGAAGACGGTTGAATCGCCGATGCGGCGCAGGAGCCTACCGGTGACGCGGTCGTAGAGTCGGATACAGCGACACTCAGTGTCCGACAGTACCCCGCCACCCGTTACCGAGCGGTGTGGGCATCCCCGGCGCGCGCCCGCGCGGTCCGCAGCTCGGCAGCACGACCAACCCGCAGAGCGCGATCCCAATCAGGCCCATTCGCCGCCAGCCAACCATACCGCCTCCCTCTCAGCGTGATGCTGCCTAACGTCCGTGGCTCAGATGCGGGCCATATAAACAGAGCCGGTCCGCCCGGGCCTTCACTCCGAATGCTACCAGTGCCCGGGCGGACCGGCCAGCCCCAACGGCCCGTCATTCTGCAGCCACCTGTTAGCCTGCCCCCGAGCGGTAGCGGTGTACAAAGGCCTCGACCTCGGCTGGCATTGGGCCCACCAGGTCGCTCGCCAGGGCCTCGATCTGCGTCGCCAGTCCGGCGAGCGCCGCGGCCGTGGGCGGTACCGCCGGATGCAGCAGGCGTTCGATCTCGCGGACCATCGTGAGCGGCTGGTGCCAGGTCGCCGCAGACATGGAGAACCCACCTGAGGCTGGGCGCGGGTCGCGACCCTCGCTGCGCAACCACGCGTCCGACGAGCGCCGCCAGTCGTCCTCGTACTTCGCCTGATGCCACGCCGCTTCCGGGGCCCAGCAGCGCTCGCAGTAGCGGTTGACGGTCGGCTCCACTCCTTCCGCCGCTCCGCCTCGGATCCAGCCTACGGTGCCCAGTGCCCCGCAGGCGTCACAGGTCGCCGAGCCGTCCACTGGCGACTCTGCCGGTGCACTCCCCGAGGTGGTCAGCACGACCGCCCCGTCGGTCAGAGTCGGCGGCGCCTCCCGGTTCGGCACGTACTCCACCCGAATCATCGGCGCACCGTCCACCTGAGTCGCGATGAACCGCACCTGCGCCTCCGGCCCGGTGGGGTCCGGTCGATGATGCAAGGTCAGATCCGGGAACACGATACCGCCACCACGTACCCCTTTCGGCGAAGCGGCCGCCCAAGCGATCAAGGCCTCGAACAGACGACGGGACTCCTCAGGGCCGCCCATGCACGTCTCCGGTTGTCCTGACCCATTCGATGCAGGCTAACGTCCGTGGCTCAGATGCGGGCCATATAAACAGAGCCGGTCCGCCCGGGCCTTCACTCCGAATGCTACCAGTGCCCGGGCGGACCGGCCAGCCCCAACGGCCCGTCATTCTGCAGCCACCTGTTAGCCTGCCCCCGAGCGGTAGCGGTGTACAAAGGCCTCGACCTCGGCTGGCATTGGGCCCACCAGGTCGCTCGCCAGGGCCTCGATCTGCGTCGCCAGTCCGGCGAGCGCCGCGGCCGTGGGCGCTACCGTGGGATGCAGCAGGCGTTCGATCTCGCGGACCATCGTGAGCGGCTGGTGCCAGGTCGCCGCAGACATGGAGAACCCACCTGAGGCTGGGCGCGGGTCGCGACCCTCGCTGCGCAACCACGCGTCCGACGAGCGCCGCCAGTCGTCCTCGTACTTCGCCTGATGCCACGCCGCTTCCGGTGCCCAGCAGCGCTCGCAGTAGCGGTTGACGGTCGGCTCCACTCCTTCCGCCGCTCCGCCTCGGATCCAGCCTACGGTGCCCAGTGCCCCGCAGGCGTCACAGGTCGCCGAGCCGTCCACTGGCGACTCTGCCGGTGCACTCCCCGCGGTGGTCAGCACGACCGCCCCGTCGGTCAGAGTCGGCGGCGCCTCCCGGTTCGGCACGTACTCCACCCGAATCATCGGCGCACCGTCCACCTGAGTCGCGATGAACCGCACCTGCGCCTCCGGCCCGGTGGGGTCGGTCGATGATGCAAGGTCAGATCCGGGAACACGATACCGCCACCACGTACCCCTTTCGGCGAAGCGGCCGCCCAAGCGATCAAGGCCTCGAACAGACGACGGGACTCCTCAGGGCCGCTCATGCACGTCTCCGGTTGTCCTGACCCATTCGATGCAGGCTAACGTCCCGCGCTCACCTGCGGGACATCTGAACCAATGCCGTCCCGCCCGGGCCGACACCCCATGATCCTACCGCGGCCCGGGCGGGACGGCCACCCCCACGGCCCGTCATATGCTGCGCATTGTTATGCCGCCCCTTGGTCAAAGACGCACGCCGCGTACCCGCGCCGAGACCGTGCGCCGAGTGGCCCAGTCCAGGGAGACAATGCCAGTTACCGTCGGTAGTCGCGTCGCGACACCAAAGCGACCGACCGCGTTGCAACCGGTGCGGCCTGACCACCGCCGCTCGGGTGGATTACGTGGACGGGTGCTGCCGAACGAAGAAGTGCGTCCATCGGCCATCGGAACGACCGAACTGCCACCCTGATTCGACCATGAATTCCTGCAGGCGGGTCAGGATGGCCGCATCCCCACGACACCGTCGAACTCGGCGGGAAACTTCGTTCCATTGGGATTCGGCGTGTGCAGGTGCACGGCGTCCTGGGCGGCATCAAACGCATCGATCTGCAGCCATGTCTGATGTGGCTCGCCCCACGCCGCAACTTCGGCCTCTAGACGACGGAACATTGTAAAGAGTGCGGAGAGATGCTCATGGCGCTCGCGCCAGCTCAGGTTACCGATACCTCTCCAGTCTACGTGCCAGTGCATGTGATCGTACCAGCCCTCTGGCGAGACCGCGAAGCGCGCCGCGTGCTGGTGAAGGCTGCGATAGTATCGTCGACGGCCACGGACCTTAGCGGTGGGCCGAAACCGGCCCAGGTCTGGATGGGGGATGATGCGAATGGGACCGAACCACGAAGCGATCGTGATGCTATCTGGGTAGGACATCGATCAGTCTGACGAGACGGCATAACGATCGCGGCTCTGCTGCGCCGCAATCTAATAAAAGGGCCGCCATGCGTTCTACGCATGGCGGCCACTCAACTGAACGCGGCGTCAGCAGCAGCCGCCTGTTAGCCAGCGCCTCGCACGCGCGTCGCTCCTCACTACGTCAGAGCCCTCGAGCGCAGAAGAACCGTCAGATCTACGGAGGTCGCTGAGCGCTTCATGGGCTGCGAAAGCACACTCTGACCGAAGGGCAGAACCGATGAGTCGCCAGGGCGATTCAGTCCTGCGTCGGCAGGAGGATCCCCGATGTTGGTTGATGCCTGCTGGATCGGGAGGGCGCTGTTCGGCGTCGGCCGCAGCCGTAGTGGTGTCTTAGCCATCGCTCGGTCGGGGAGGATACACTCTGAGTCTCGGTCGCGCAAAGTCCGTGCTAAAGTCGGCCGTACCGAACAACTACCGAATCTGCTGCCATCCCTGGCGGTTGGTCAGCATCTGGGTTTGTACCCCACCGTTCGCATCCCGTTGCCCGACTATCCGTACATCCATAGACAGAGCGTCACACCGGGAGGCGCTCTCTACCATGACGAGGTAAAGAGGCGACACGTCAACATGTCCAACCGTGCCCGGCTGAAGACTCGGCGTTCCTTGGTGGAATAGCTGCGCAGCGTGGAAGGTCGTGAGCATATCCATGTCACGCTCATACTCCTCGTAGAGCGCCCACATCGAGTCCTCTAGCTCCTTTGAGCAATCGCAAATGTGCAGGCCAATCTGCTTGGCCTCGTATCGGTTGATCGGATGTCCGTGAAAGTACAACCGTGAAGTAAGGTTGGTGACAATCTCCTTCACGCGGTGCTCGTCGGCGGACGGCTGCCCGAGCTCAAGGAGCTTCTTCGCCATCATGCGTGACTGGAGATGCGAACGCTTAACTGACCCCAGAGCGATGGGGTGGACGTGATCCGCCAGCTTAGTGATCGCATGCACTACCTGGTCTTCGTGGTTGATACCGGCATCCTCGCGAATGAGAGCGATGTAGGCCAGCACTTCCTCAACGCTGATCGGGAGCTGCGCCGTGTTGGCAGGATCCCTGGGGTTGTATGGACCGGTAATGCTCGGGTCGGTAGGACCGAGCATCCCCATGGGATGAAGGTAGATCTCTGACGCACCGAGCGCCGTAAGCGTCGCGGCGCTGAACGCGCGAAATGGCACGAGGACCAGGAGGTTCTGGCAGTACTCGCGCAGCAACGTCACGAGCTTCCACGGGACCGTTCCGTCGCCCCCGTTGCTGTGGATTAGCAGGGCGAGGCGCTCGGGCCGAGGAGCCAGTTGCCGCAGATGCTCATAGATGAAGCGTATCGCATCCATGCCCATCTGTGCCTCGGCACTTGGACGAGTACTCGTGACGTAGGCAAGCACAGGACATCCAACGACGACTTCTAGCTCCTTGAGACGATCCAGACGACTCTGAGAACTCACGCCTCTCTCCTTTGGGTAGTTGAATGCTGCGCTGGCTAACGTCATGCTTCTGTGGCGCGGCCTCTGATAAGAGAACCGCCATGGCGAAGGCCATGGCGGTCTACCTTAGCCCTCAGCCGCGACCACAGCAAGCAACTGTTATGCAGCCCCGGCTTTGGTGCGGCGTGCTCGGCTCGGCTTGAGGCTCCCCAGTTCGGCCCGGAGCGCCCGCCGGACCACCGTTTCGAGGGGCTCGACCGCCTGCGTCATCGCCTGCCGCAGTGCCTGATTGATCCGCGTCTGGTAGTTCCCACCGCCCGCCGCCTCGACCTCGGCACGGAACCACTCAAGGACATCGTCGTCCAGCCGAATCGTGATCCGAGTCTTGCCGGTCACGGCCGGCACAACGGCCCCACGTCGCGCCTTCCCAAAGTCGTATTCCTTACGCATCGGAGTCCTCCGCATACTGGCGGCGTTCGCGGGCGGTGGCGCGTCGCGCCGAGATCAGGCGGAGCGCGTCCTCGTCCTGGGTCCACACCACAACGACCACCCGACCCAGCAAGTCGCGGCCCAACGTGACGAACCGTTCCTCCGCGTGCTCGGGGTCGGGCCGGGTCAGGCCATAGGGATCCTCGAACACGCCCACGGCATCGGCGAGCTCGATCCCGTGCTTACGGCGGTTCTCGGCGGCCTTGGCCGGGTCCCACGCATACGTCATGTCTCAACGTATGTACGCGTGTGCACCGCCGCAAGCGGTCCCCACTGGCCAGCCCGGCGCCAAATCCCGCGTTCGAGCACCGCTGCTTTCACCTCATGAGCGCGATGACTGCATAACGTCTGGGTTCTGCTGCGCCGCATCCAATAGTGGCGGGGTGGGCCGGCGCCGTGTCCCTCCCCGTACGATAAAGGGCGCCGGCCCACCCCGCTTGCCCGAGCGGCGGCAGCAGCAACCCTCTGTTAGGCGGCGCTCTGTCACTAGCGTTGCTCAATCAGGACGTTGGTGATCACCACATCCTTGGTGCTACCTCCCAATCCAATGGAGAGCTTTAGCAAGAGCGTGCCCGATGTGCCTAGTAGGCGTGGCGCAGTGAAGGGTGCGATCAGCAAGAGCTTCCCACCTGCAGGCACTTGTTCATCCAGCATTTGCGTCCACCCTTTCAGGCGCCCGACTTTGCTGCCGAACTGAGCCTCTTCCGCTTCAGACTTCACGCCGAGATCGTCCGTCATGAAGACGGCGTCCACGTAGAGGTGCTTGTTCTTGCGCCCTGTGGCGTCGGTATTGGCAAATTGAATGCCGCAACTCACGACGTCGTTCCGGTCGGCTACACCGCAGACGAGAACTGTTATCGCAAAGTGCTCTAACGCTCCCGTTGCCGCAGAGCGCGGCGGGGTGGCTCTCCGTTGCGGCCGCTCATCGCTGGTCGCTTCCGGCGCAGGCTCGTCGAAGACCTCGGCACTTGGAAAGGGCACCCGATCGGGAGGGCTGTTCAAGAGCGCTCGCAGATCGCCCAAGGTGACGGCGAAGTTCAGGTTCTGGCCGAGCCGCAAGGAGGCCACGCTCACACCGATTACTTCCCCTCTGGTGTTGAGGACGGGACCACCGGAGGACCCGGACGAGATGGGTGCCGATATCTGCAGAAGCTTGCGCTCCTCGACGTCGCGCACTCCACTGAGCAATCCATCGCTGATGGTGTTCGCCAAGCCTTCGGGGGCACCGATCACGTAGACGCGTTCCCCAATCGTGGCCGGTGTTCGCGCCACCGGCAGCACCCCTGGTGCATCTGCGATGCGCGACAGGACCACTAGGTCGGTGGTTGTGCTCAAAGCCGCCTAACGACCCGCGGTTCGCCCGCAGGCCAGAATACAAAAGCCGCCGCACCCCGCGACGACCTTGCCCTGTGATCTACTAGTCGCGGGGTGCGGTGGCCAGCCCCACGGCCTGTCGGGCGCTACCGCTTGTTATGCTCCCGCGGGGCCGCCGACGCTCAGCGAGCAGCCCGCCGCCCCTCCGTTCGGCCCCGTGCACCCTCGACCGTCGCCAGGTCTCGGACGGACGCGAGCGACGCCGCTCTTGGGCGACCACCCTGGGACCCGAGGCACTCCCTCCCGCCGAGCACCCCCCGAGCACCGTGTTCAACCGGCGGCCGCGTTATCCGCTGGTGACGGTTGCTCCCGGTGTGCTGTGTGGGCGTTGCGGATAACGCGGTCGCGACCCCGCCGCCGGTCGTGCCGTTGAAACAACAACGCCATTGCTGGGGACAGCACCACCACTGCCCCAGTGAGCATAACGCCCACGGTTCGCCCGCGGGCCATCAAATAGAGCCGCCGCACCCCGCGACGACCTTCCCTGTGATCTACTAGTCGCGGGGTGCGGCGGCCAGCCCACGCCCGGCGGGCGCAACCGTTTGTTATGCTGCCCCGGGGGCGGCGACGCCCAGCGCAGGCCGCCACTGCCAGCCGAGCGGCCCCAGGCACCCTCGACCCTGGCCGCGCGCGGACGGCCGCCCCAGGCACCGCGCGCGGTTGGGCACAGCGGGCCCCGAGCGAGGCACCTCCCCGTGCAGTGGGACCCGAGGTAACGCGAAGGAGTCGGTGGGGGCGACCGACGCCGCGGAAACGGTTCTTATAGAACAGGGCGCGGGGAGCACGCGCGGGCCGGCATTCCGGTGGGCGCCGTAATCAATGCGCGTGGCCCCGCGGCCGGTGCCGACAGCTTGACGTCAGTCAGAACAGAGCCCTGCTGCTGACGAGGCACCCACGACTCTTCCGGTCAGCATAACGCCCACGGTTCGCCCTTGGGCCATCAAATAAAGCCGTCGCACCCCGCGACGACCTTCCCTGTGATCTACTAGTCGCGGGGTGCGGCGGCCAGCCCTCCGGCCCGCCGGGCGCAACCGTTTGTTATGCTGCCACGGGGCGGCGCCGCCCGGCGAGGCCATCACCCGCGGCCCGGGCGGCCCCGTGCACCTTCGACCGACGCCAGGCCGGGCCGGCCGCACCGGGCGCCGCGCGCGAGTTGGACACAGCGGGACCCGAGCGCGGTACTTCCCCTGGCAGTGGGACGCGAGGTAACTCGGGCGAGCCGGTGGGGACGACCCGCGCTGCGAGCACGGTTGCCATGAAGCAGGCCGCGGGGAGCACGCGCGGGCCAGCCTCCCCGTGCTGCACGGCCCTCCATGCGCGTGGCCCCGCGGCCGGTGCCGACAGCATGATCGCCGTCAGACAAAAGAGATCTCGCCGGGGAGGCACTCACCACTCTCCCAGTCAGCATAACGCCCCACGCTCTCAGGCGGGGCCTCTCATAAAGCCGCCGCACCCGGCGGCGGACCTTGCCCTTACACTACAAGCCGCCGGGTGCGGCGGCCACCCCATCGGCCCCGGCCTGAGCTGCGTGTTGTTAGGCAGCAGCCACCCACATGCCCATGCTGTCAGCTACGGCGCAGGGATCTCCGTGGTCTTGCTTGAGGTGATCTTCCACGCATCGCCCTCCTTGACCAGCGTCATGAGCACGGCGCCCCGTGTTTGCCGACGCAGTCCGGTCGTGAGCACGATATCGTCGTGATATGTCCAAGCGACCATCGCGGCACTGGGACTGAAAGCGCTCACCCGGACCGAGTCCACTCCACCTCCGTGACTGCGCCAGTTGCAGGCCCGCTGCCGCACGCCTGCGTCATAATCCGGAAGGCTCACATCAATCAGCTCCGTGTCATCCACATAGAGCGTCGGGTTGCTCGCGAACCGCGAGACCGCAGTCCCGTCGGAACAGGTCGCCAAGCCGAAACCGGCGAAGAAGTCATGGATCGTCTGCGTCACCTCAGCTTGCACTACAGCTCGATACTGATCCGGCGATTCTGCCTGAGGCTCCCGCGCTGGCTGGGAACAGCTCGCCAGGACCCAGAGCAGAGTACACCACGCCCGTGCAATACGCATCACGCTCCGCTCCGTCGCATGAGGAGTGCCCGCCGCTGCTATCCACCGTAGCCCCCGAGGAGGAAACGTGCAAGCCTCCCGCCTCATGTCAATACCGCCTCGGGTGCTCAGTACCCGGCCTGCGCTGCGGGCCCACATCGCCCAACGTCGGATCAACACCCTGCTGTGCGCCCGGATCCTCCGCGAGCGGGGGCTTAGTCACCACGACACATGGCTGCCTAACGCCCACGGTTCGCCCGCGGGCCATCAAATAAAGCCGTCGCACCCCGCGACGACCTTCCCTGTGATCTACTAGTCGCGGGGTGCGGCGGCCAGCCCATCGGCCCGGCGGGCGCAACCGTTTGTTATGCTGCCCCGGGGGCGGCGACGCCCAGCGAGGCCGCCACTGCCACCCGAGCGGCCCCGGGCACCCTCGACCGTGGCCGCGCGCGGACGGCCGCCCCAGGCACCGCGCGCGGTTGGGCACAGCGGGCCCCGAGCGAGGCACCTCCCCGTGCAGTGGGACCCGAGGTAACGCGAAGGAGTCGGTGGGGGCGACCGACGCCGCGGAAACGGTTCTTATAGAACAGGGCGCGGGGAGCACGCGCGCCGGAATTCCGGTGGGCGCCCGAAATCCATGCGCGTGGCCCCGCGGCCGGTGCCGACAGCTTGACGTCAGTCAGAACAGAGCCCTGCTGCTGACGAGGCACCCACGACTCTTCCGGTCAGCATAACGCCCACGGTTCGCCCGCGGGCCATCAAACAAAGCCGTCGCACCCCGCGACGACCTTCCCTGTGATCTACTAGTCGCGGGGTG
>JADJRJ010000021.1 GCA_016712265.1 Gemmatimonadota bacterium
GTCAGTCTCCGTCCCGGCGTCGCGCAGGGCTTTGAAACCGTGGGAGGCGAGGGCCTTAGCCTCTCGCCGGGAGTAGCCGAGAGCATCGCGCAATCGGCGTTCAAACGTCGTGATGGAGTCGGGGCGGGACGTGAGCGCCTTCATGGCGTCCATCTCCGCACCCATCTCCGGGTCGGGCATCGCCAGGACACGTGCGGCGTAGTCGGATGCGCGTCGGGCGAACTCGGACAGGAGCGCGGCCACAGCGGCGGACGGGTCGATGGTCTCGTCAGACTCCAGCGCCCGGTATATGCCCATCATCAGCGTTTCGTGCATCCGGTAGACGCCCGATGCCAGCAGGTTCTCCGGCGCGTCGCCAAAGATCGAGGATGCAAACGCGGTCGCGTCGCCCGCAACCAGCGCCGCCTGCGTCTCCTCCCAGTCGCTCTTGTACTCGCCGAGACTCTTGGTTGCGGCAGTGTTGGTCGGTTCGGCTGGGCAGTGGGTCAGGGATGCTTCGCCGAGCGGCCATCGCGTGATAGCCGTTGACTTCGTGCCAGCCACGGCTTCTTTCTCGACAAGGTGGGCCGCGGCGCCGGAGGAGAAGCCGAGACGCTTCGCGCCCGCAAGCCGCTGGATTCGCTTCAGGTACTCGTCAGACTCGGCGATGATGCCCTCGTACCAGAGCCCCACATCGTCCGCCTTGACCTTGCCCGTGCCGATCTGCCGGGAGCCCACGGCGGGGTCTAAGCCATGGTGCCAGTAGAGGTTCAGGTCGAAGGACTCGCCCGACTTGACGGGCCTGCCGAAGTCGGTGGCCTTGGTGAAGAACTCTCCGTCAAGGTCCGTTGCGGTAGGCGAGCCAAAGCGCACCAGGTAGCCCTCTACCCGGTTGCCCACGGCTTTTACTTCAGACCCGAATCCGATTACTAAATCCATAGCTATGTCACCTCGGCCAGAGGTACTACCTCTGCCACCGGCCCCCATCGCGGGTCATCAACCACCCGCCCGAATCCTGACAACGGTGCCCCCGCCTGCCACGCCTCGTACCGCCCCGCACCCAACACCTCGCGCTGCTGCTCTGCGCTCATGCGCCCGAAGAGCGTCTCCGCGCTCGGGATGGACTGCTCCACCCCCGCCACTTCGGGGACCATCACACACCGACAATTATGAGATATAATGTTATTGGCGATGTACCATCCGGTAGTCGTCTGGAGGTTGTAGACATGACCAGCAAACGCCCGCCTTTCAACACCGACGATGCGATTCGTCTCTATCTCTCCAAGTCGCTCCGCGTATGCGCGTCGGAGTTGGGATGCAGCTACAAGTCCATCCGGCGGGAGATTTCCGCCTCTGGCGTCACCCGGCCCCGACGGCTCGAAGTTGACTGCGAAGCCATCGTTGCGAGATACAAACTCGGTGAGCCCGAGAACGTCATTGCCAAATCCATGGGACTGGAGAGAACCGTCATTCACCGCAGGCTCATAGAGTCCGGGGTTGAACTCCGGAGCAATGCCGACGCGAACCGCAGACTCGCCGCTGGCCGAACCATCGAACAGCGAATCGCCTACGCTTCCGCCGCACATGAGGCAGTCCGAGGGAAAAAGCAGACCATCGAACACAGATGCAAAATCGCTGCGACCCGTGAGCGAAACGGTGCCTCGGGGTCTGCCGCGGAAACTCTCCTTGCCCAATGGCTCCAAGGCCGGGGTCTCGAATGCATCCCGCAAAAGGCTATCGGCCCATATAACTGCGATATCGCTACCGGCTCCGTCGCCGTGGAAATCTACGGCGGAGGTTTCCACAGTACGGGGCGTCACGCCATGAGAAGCAGTGAAAGACTCCGCTATCTTCTCGATAGCGGTTGGAATGTAATCATTATCTGGGTTGATAATCAAGCATCCTCTTACTGTCCCCAGCGCGGATTACGTATCCGCCTTCTCAACTGTCCGCGGCGCTCCGTCCGGGGTCAATATCGGGTGATTTGGGGTGACGGTAAGGTCCGCCTCGGGTCCGGTCTCCGTCACCGTCTGCCGCCTGCCGGGGTGCTTACCATCGTCCCTGCGACGAAGCACCTCGGGTGACTGGCGCAGGGCGTCTGTAAGTCGTGTCGGCTCCCGTGGAGCGCCCAACACGCAGCGCACACCCTGCTATCCCCAGCGCACACCCTCACCCACCCGCTCAGTACATCCGCGTTGGCCGCGTAGCTCTGCCGCGTCGCCTCCCGGTAGGCCCGAATCGTCTCCGTCCGCGCGATGGTCTCGGCCCGCGTCAGGCTCACGTTCGTTGCCGCCCGAATCCGCGCCGCCACCTGGTCCGCACCCTCACCCGCTCCGATACCTGCCGCGACCGCCGCACGAATCCCCGCCACCGCGTCCGGTCCCAGCGTTGCGAAGTGCGCCCTGAGCGGCGACCCGTCGCCCATGAACCCCGAGAGCGCGTCAATCGCCTGAACCTGCGGGTCTCTCCACTGCACCGCGCCCGCCACACGTCCGAGTCGAGACGCCGCCGCCACACCGTCCGATGATGCCAGCTCCTGCGCCCTCTGCACTGCCTCTGCTGCGGGTTGCTCCAGGTCGCGGAGCGCCTCCGCAACCGCCTGCTCTGTCCGCAGTAGTTGATCCCACCGCTGCCACTGCCACGGCTGGAGTGGCGTCTCCGCCTCCTCCAAGTCCCTGATGGCCCGCTCCATCCTGTCCAGCGCCTCGTCTATCGCGGTCCGCGCCGCCTCAAGGTCCGACCGAAACGCACTGACCGCCCCGTCCTCCCGCCGAACCAACCGCGCCCGCTCCCTGCGCGCCGCCGCGTACAGCGCCGACTCTGCCTTGACCGCTACGGCTCGAAAGGGGAGCGTCCAACCGGACCCCCGACCGGCTCGGGTGTCTGTGCGTCGGGGTCGGCCTTGGGGTGGTAGACGCCAACGTCCGCGGGGTCGGGAGACTCGCCCGCGATGCGCTTTGCCGTTGCCCTGTCAACCACGCCGGACTGATAGAGCGCCGCCGCACGGGTGCCGTCCGCGCTCACATCGTCGGCGAGGGCGCGTACCTGGGAGTTGTCGAACGCGAGGTACGCACCCTCGGGGAAGCCGAAGTCGAGACGGAGCGCCTCGGTGTACGCCTCGGCGAACGAGCATTGAAGCGGGAGCATCCCGTCCTCCCACGCTGCCTGTCGCGCCTCTTCGTAGTTGGAGTACGTGTTGTGGGCGAGCCCGGCGCCGAGTCCGAGCACCATGCAGTTAAGCCCCAGGACGGCGGTTATCCGCTCCTCGGGCTTGACCCGCATCTGGTCAAGAGCCATCTCGTCAGGCGAGAACGATACCTTATCGATTTTGAACGAGTCGGTGAGGACGGCCACGCCGCCCGCCGCGTCGCCGCTGAAGTCCTCGGCAACCCGCTTCTTCATGGTCTTGGCGACATCGGGGTCAAGCTCGACATCGCCCGCGCTCATGTCGGGGGAGATAATCAGGCTCGGCACTGCGTTGTTCTTCGCCATGGCGTAGGCCATGGTGCTGCCCGCGTTGTCGGCGGCGATCTCGCGCAGGCAGGAGAGGAGCGGGGCGCGACCGAGCCGGTGGTCGTAGGGATCGCGACCGATGCGAACGACTACCATGTCTTCGCGGGGTATGGGGTAGGTCTGTCCGTCCACGGTGTAGAGGTAGTTCACCCCGTCGGGCATCACCATGTCCGAGGGTAGGTACTGTAGCCCGATGGGTGCGCCGTAGCCGCCTGCGCGAACCTTGCGGGCGTAGGCTGTCCCGTGGAGAAAGTACGACTCAATCTCCATTGCCCACCACACGGAGCCGGGGATGCCGGGCTGCGGCATGGAGAGCAGGTCAACCGCGCCGCGAGAGTCGATGACGCTGTACTGACCGTCCTTGGTCGGTATGCGTAGCTCCCAGCGGCCCTGGGGCCAGTTGCGGGCGTACCACTGGAGAGAGATGGCAACGATGGAGTTTAGGCTGAGGTCGCCCGCCTCACGGACCCACGCGCGGGTCGAGCCGGGGAGCGAACCGCGGAGGATGGCGGAGAGTTGGCCGGAGCCGTAGCCGGTGACGTTGGAGCGCCCCCGCGACCCTATGGGCTGCGGTAGGTAGTCGGGCACTTTTGGAGCCCGCTTGAACCAGGTGGACGGCTTGGTCAGTCTCATCGGCAAAACAAAACGCGCCACAAATCGACCCCGGAGGGTGTTTGTGGCGCGTGATGTGCGCCGTGATTATGGTTGGCAGGTCAAGCCCGCTTGCCCAGAGTCTACCTCCAGGGTGTGGGATCTGTCAAGCAGCAAAAAGCCGGTCGCTATCGGGTTGAGCGCCCTCAGCCCCAAGTCACGGCAACCGGCTTTCTACTCAGACAGGACGGACCTATGCAACTGGATTTTGCCACGGAGAGCGATGATCTGTCAAGCGGTACAATCGAGCGGGCGGCGGTGCGCGACTGGTGAAGCGGCCCGAGTCATCGGGTGTAGCGCGGGACGGATGCAAGGCCCCCGCAGAGCCATGAAGAGTTAAAGCCTACGCGGCCGGTTCGATCCCGGCCCGCTGCCCCTACGCCGCCCCAGCCGTGACGACGCGCTTTTGCGTGACCTCGGTAAACGCGTCGGCGAGTGCGTCCACCATGTCGTCGGTCCGTCCGTTGGGGAACGTTCGCAGCTCCTCAAGAAACGCCGCCATGTGCGGACAGTCGCGGGCGATGGACACGTTGCCCCCGTTGACCTGCGCCGAGACGCCCGCCGCCCGCACCTCCTTGGCACCGGTCACGGGCAGAACGCGGACGGGATAGCCTGCCATCATCCGAAGCATGCGCACGCTCTCCCCTTTGCCCGCCTGGCCGGGGTCTTGCGGCAGTCGGACGCGGACCTTGGCCCCGTCCACGCCCGCCGTCTGGACTATCAGCCGGTCGCGCTGGTCAACGTCGAAGCGCTCGCGCTTGATGTCGAGAATCCAGAAGCGCCCGTCCGTGTCCTGGCCCACCTTGACACCCGCTGTCCAGTCGCCCCCGTCCTTCGTCGCGGCCAGATCCCAGCCACGGGAGGCGCGCAGTATCTCCGGCGGGTCGCCGACCGCGAGGCGGGTCTGCTCAAAGAACGACCCTTCTCGGGCCGTGGGCTGCTGCTGGTAGAGCGCCCGCCAACTGTACTCGCCCTCGTTGGCGACCATGACGGAGCGTATGGCGAGTAGGTCGGGCACGTCGTACCGCTCAGGCCACAGCGCCATGCCGGGTTGCCGTCTCCAGTCCCAGTCGGGGTACGGCTCCTCGGAGAGCGCGGAGAGCTTTAGAACCGTCCACTTGCCGGGCTCTGCGGCGACGGCGCGCGACAGAACATCGTCCTCATGCCAAAGGGTCGCGGTCATCACGATAGCCCCGCCAGGTTCAAGGCGGGTGAACAAGTCGTCGGTGTACCAGTCCCAGGTCTTTTCTCTGTAGACCTCGCTCTCCGCGTCCTCACGGCGCCGGATGGGGTCATCGATGTGGATACGCCGGAACCCGATACCGGTAGGCGGGTTGCCCACGCCGCGCGCGACGAACGACCCACCTTCGGGCAGCGTCCATTCGTCCGCCGCTTTCGAGTCGGGCGAGAGCCGCCGCGCCGCGGTGATGGCCCGCGCCTTTTTGCTGAACCGGTTGGCGAGCCGCTGCGTGGCGGCGGTCAGCAGAACGTTCTGGTCGGGGTGACGCTCAAACCCCCACGCGGCACCCCGGATCGTCGCCGACTCACTCTTACCGTGGCGGGGTGGCATATGGATCGCCAGCCGGGTTATCTCGCCGCGCTCGACTGCCTCCAGGTGCTCGGCGATCAGGCGAACGTGGCGGGGCAGTGTCCACGACTTGGGCGAGGTATCGCGGAGGTAGTCGAGAAACGAGGGGCCGTCAGTCTGTCTGTCTGTCGGCTCCGCTGGTGGGTTGGCCCGCCGCCCCTGCTTCTCCATCTGCCTCGGCCCATGTCGCCGCACGATACTACCCACGGAGATCCTCAGTCATCGGAGAGAGTCTCCGACAGCCCAAGCGCAACCGCGTCCGCGTTTAGCGCGTAGTCAACCGCCGCCACGCCCGCGCGGATCAGCCCGGCTGCGTCCCCCGGCGTCAGCGTCTCGGGCGGCAAGTCCTGGTACGCCTTCAGGGACCGCGTGGCGATCTTCAGGCAAAGCTGCCCGGCGGCAATCACTTCGGCGGCGCTGACCCTGACCCTCTCCAGGTAGGCGCGGCAGGCGGCAGAGCGTTCGGCTTCCTCGTATCCGCCACGCCTCACACTGTCCATGTAGGCATCGTAGGCGGCTGCACGTTCGACCCACCGGTGTCGCTCAGACCACCGCTTGACGTTCGGTAGGCTCCTGGCAGACATCTGGCAGACCTTTGGCAGACTCCGCTCCGGCCCCATGTCCCGATAGGCGCAGAACGCGGCGAACGCCTTGGAGGTCTCGCCCGGTTGCATCTCCCATGTGTTAGCCATCGCTCTTGCCCTCCTCGAAAACGTTCTGAGTCCCGCACCGGTCACAGGTGGTTGCGATCAGCCGGCACACGATGACCCTGCCGCCGTGTTGTATCGTCTGCTCTCGCCCCCGCGTCACGGCCAGGACATGGCCACAGTTGCCGCAGCGGTAGGCGAAGGTGGTGGTCGGTGTTAGTTTAGTCATGCTGCCCTCGCTTTGCACAATGCCCCTGTAGCCCTCTACGTGCCTCAAAGAACCGCCCCTCCCCCGTTCGTGGGCTCTCCGTCCGTCTGTGGCTCTGCTGGCACTATCTCCCTCCGAATCCGCACGGTCATCCTGCTGCCCGTTGGCGCTTTGGTCCACTCCACGGCCTCTGCGTAGGTCATGGGCTCGGAGTATTGCCACGGGTGCCCGCCGAACGATGTGCGGACCCGGTACTGCGCTTTCACCATGCCTCCGCGTCGTCGTCGTAGTCGTCTGCCGGGTCCGTTGTGGCGCAGTGCCAGATTCGGAGCGCCAGGAGCAGCGCGGCGAGGATCAGGGCCACGAGGATGGCCTTGACGATGGCAAGGATAGTTATGGTCCCTCCGTGAGTCGCTTTATCTGCGGCACCAGATCATCCGGCATGGTGACTGTGACGTGCCCCCACGGGCGTGGCTCCCAGTCCTCGGGTATCAGTTCGGCGATGGATTGGAGCGTCTCCCGGCAGGCGATGTACCGCTCCGCTGTGCCTTCGTGGCTCTCCGTGTGCGTGCCGATGACGTGCATCAGGGCCACCACCTGCGCGGAGGAGAGGTGAATACCGTCACCGCCGTACAGTTCGCGTAGTTTGAGCATCTGCTCCATCAGTAGCAGCACGCCCCGTCCCTCTGTGTACAGGTTGGCGCGATCTATGTCCCGCCGCGCCTCTTCTACGGGGTCAATCGTCTCGCTCATAGCACGGTCCCCGCGACGTACTCGTAGGCGTCGCTCCTGAACTGGCGGGCGGGGATGCGAAACTCCCTCCCGCCGTCGGTGTAGCGCAAAGTCGCCCCGGCGTCATCGGTCGCGGTGACGACCACGGGGGCGCGGTGGTCGGCGAGGCTCAGCAGGTCGCCCACGCGGGGCGCTCGGTCAGCGGTTGTCATCGTCCCTCCATGCCCCGAGCGCGTGCGGCGCGCTGGGTGTCAGCGTCGGCGGATACAACGGCCGGGCGCATGGGTGTGGGCCCCACCATCTGGAGCAACGCCTGCCGCTCTGCCTCGTTGCGCCGGATGAACTCACGCCGCGCCTTTACGGCGGTTTCTGCAATGTCGGAGATAAACGGGATGTTAGCCCGCCCCGTGTTTGTGTCCACCTGCGCCAGAAACGCGCGCTCCCAAAAGCGACTTCGTCTGTCTCGGTCATCCCTCCTGCCCTCCCTCCCCGACCGGCTGCCCGGCCTCGGCGATGTTGTGGCGTGTCGTCATCTGGGTATCCTATGCCAGAAAAGCCCCCGCCGTTGGGCGGGGGCGGGTGGTCTACTCGGCAAACGGGTCTTGGATGTCCGAATTGTCGGGCGGGGGCGAGGGACGCCGCTGCTGGGGGCGAGGGGCGGCGGGAGCCTGGGGGCGCGCAGCGGGCCGGGGAGCCACAGCCGGTTTCACCGACATGATCTTGTTGTTCAGGAACCCCTTCGCGTTAGTGTACTCGTCCACCATGACGCGCCACTGCGCCGCGCGCATCTTCGGCAAGTCGAGCGCCTTGAACTCCTCGTCCGTGAGGCGCCGGCCCATCATCTGGTCAAGGAGCGTGGTCAGGTTCGCGCGGTCGTCACCGTAGCGCCGACCCGTGAACTTGACGAACCGGTAGGGGTTGCCCTCTTCGTCCGTATCGTCCACCGTCTCGAAAATCCACTTGAAGTCGGTGGTCTTGGTGCTGGGGTCGTTGTAGGCGGTCGCGTCCACGATTTCGATGTCGTGGAGGTTGCACAGGTACACACCCTGCGGCGCTGCGACAAACCCGCCGCCCCCACCGATCTCCGCGTTCTCTGCAAAGAAACTCATTCTCTTCGTTCTCCCGAGGCGTCCGCCCCGCTGTCTATGCCGTTGGTCGGCATGGGTATTTTACTCTATATGTCTCAGGTAGTCAATGCCGTAGTGGATGCAGAATCGCTTGATGTCCGCCTTACTCCTGCCCTGGCGCTTCATGTACCGGGCGACGGCGTGTGCCCATTGAGCCACGCGGGCGGGGGTGTCTGCCGCCGTAGCGGGCCATCCCTCGGTCAGATTCTTCAGCGCCTGTTTTCTAAAATTCATACGCCATCCTCATTTTTCTAAGGAGTTCCGTCGCGTACTTCTTTCCATTTCTCGGGTCTGTCGCATCGCCGTAGAAATAGTATGCCCCGTGGTGCTGCTGGCATTCTGCCAATAGCTGCTGAATATCTGGAGAGTCTTTGCGGACATGAAGCCATGGGAAATCTTCGTACTTCACCCATGATCCATAAGGCAGAACCCCGATAGGCTTATAGTCTCGATTCAGCCAGATGAGGGAGTCGCCCACAGGGTGAAGGCAGTAAGGGAGTACGCCCATGATAGACTTCACGGCCCGCGCACTATAGCCCCGCTCATGCACCCGAGTGCATTGTTCGCCAGGCCCGTAAAATGTTCCGTCGCCTCCGAGTGCTGACATGAGGGCGTAGATAGACCCTCTCAAAAAAACTTGCCACATGGTGCTTTTCCTCTCTTGTTCCCGAGCTTCAGAGACTGGGGACGGTGTGTAATGCTCCCCTGTAGCGCGTAGCGCGGAGGGGGAGTTTTACACTCCTCCCCAACTGGTTTTTTTTGACCTGTTCCGAGTTCTGTACTCTAAGGGCGGAACAGGTCATTTGGAACAGGTCAGCCCCCTCAGTGGAGGCTGATCCGGTATAGTTTCGAGCCCCTCGGCCCGTCCTCTACCGCGACCTCTTCAGAGGCTACCAGATTCTCTACTGCGGTGATGACAGCCGCTTTCTGCGCCCCCACCGTCTCCGCAAGTTTCGCCTGGCTGAGCGCCTCGGGCCGGATCGTCCATAGCGCGTCGTACACCCGCCTGCACATCTCGTCTGTCTTGTGCGCGTCGGTGTCGGCGATAACCCGGAGGTGCGTGCGCCCCCCGTCGTCTACGATCTCAAACTCTGCCCTCAGCGCCTGGTGGTCAGGCACCGCCCTACACTTCGTCGTTCGGATCGCGTAGTGGTCGCCCTTCTTGCCGATGCCATAGCTCATGTCCGACATGGCCGGCAGATCGCCGCTGCCGCGCATCTGCGCGTGTCCTGGCTGCTCTCCGTCCGCCCTGCCCTTCCTGTCATGGTGGAGCACCAGGATGGTCGCACCCGTCGCCGTGATCTGGGAGAAAACGCGCCGGAGTTTGGAGACGTGTTCCGCCTCGTTCTCCTTCAGTCCCGGCGCCATGGCCGTCAGTGTGTCACAGACCACCAGGGCGACGCTCTGAGCCGTGCAGAGAGCCACAATGCGCGCCACGTCGATAGGGTTGCCCAGGTTGGCCCCCTGCTTGCCCACGTAGGAAAACGGGGTGCCGCGCTCCATGCCCAGACGCATGAGCCGCTCACGCACCATCTGTGGCCCCATCTCCTCGTCTATGTAGAGGACCGCGCCGGGGTTGACCTCGACACCCAGCCAGGTTCCCCCCGAAACCATCGCGCGGCACAGGTCGAGCGCCACCCACGATTTGCCCATGCCCGACGGCGCGGAGAGGTAGTGGATTCCCGATCGGACCAGAACCCTATCCACGAGCCATATCCCCTCCGGCTCCTCCAAGTCGAATAGCTGATCGACGCTCAGGACCGTCCACCCGTCCACAGACGGATCAGCCTTCGGGGGCGCCTCGGCACCGATTCCGAACGTCGTCTCGACACCCGGCGGCGAGTAGGTTTCGCCGACGCGGCTTAGCTCCCGGTCTATGGTCCGGCTCAGGTAGGTTCCCTCGCCCCGGCGTTCGTCCCATTTGTCACGCGCAAGGGCGCTGCTCCGCATGATCCGCTCTATCTGCGCGGGGTCAGTTGTCCAGAAGGCAAGCATGGCGGCAAGCGCCGCGTCCGCCTCAGAGGCGCCTGGATAGCCGCTGATATTGCCCGCCATGAGCGCGGCCAGCTTCGCGCCGTTCCTGGCCTCTGTCGCCCGCTCCATGAGCGCCGCATCGTCCATGCCCAGCGGAGACGCCACAGGGCGATTCTGGGGCGGTCTGGGGTCTGGTGTGAAGTAGTGCGCCACGAACGCCCCCAGTGCCTCCTGCGCCGGCCGAATGTCGAACGCGCCGTACCGATACCCCGTGACCGTGAAATAGCGCGCATGGTCGTAGGCTTCGACATTGGCCCCGGCGCTGCGCTTGCCGCTGAACCCCTCGGGCATGGCGCCGATACCAAACAACTTCAGCCCCGTACCCGAGGGGCTCACCTCGGTATAGGTTGCGAACTTCTCCACCCATTCCAGCGCCTCGGGGGTGATCTCGCCCGTGTCGGGGTTGCGGCATTTATCCAGGTCAACCCCGAAGAGGGGATCGTCGGGGCTGAACACGTACCCGATGCCGTCGAACTCGGGGTTGGTCTCGTAGTCGGCCACGGCGGAGGAGAACGATCGCCATGTATCGGGGTCGGTGCTGCTCGCCTTCCGGGTGAGACTGGCGTAAGGGATTTTCGTCAGCCTGCCGCCGCGCGTCTCTGCCCTCCATGTCACCCACTGATCCCGCGCGCGCAGCTCTGCGGGTATCGCGTCCGTGATGGGGTCGATCATTGCCGCACCGCCAATGCCTCGTTGATGCGCTCCGACGCCTCAGCCATCGTCGCGGGCGGCGCCCCCCTGTACCCGAGCGATGCGAGGAACCGAAGCTGATTCGCGCTCGGGGGCTTCTCGGAGGAGGGGCGAGCGTCACCCGTGGCCCTCAGCCGCGCCTTCGCGGATCGGTCGTGAGAGTCCCAGCCGATCCGATAGAGGATGTAGGAGTGGAACCCGTCGGGGTCCGACTCGATAAACCCCATGAAGTCCCTCAGCCAACACAGAGTAGCGTGGTCGGCATAGGGGGAGTAGAGTCGGCGGGTGAGATCAATGCAGACATCATCGGCGATGTCCTTCGGGTCCAACGACAGACCCTGATACCGACGGTGGCGCACCGAGGCGAGAACGATATTGGCGACGGTGCTGCGCCTGTTGACGAGAAAGTTTGCCTCCCATGAGGCGGACGGATCGGGCATACGGAACTCCCATGTTTGGATTTTGGGGACCAGGTAGGCGATTATAACGCCGGTTGCGAGGATAAGCAATAATGAGTAAAATAGAGCCATGGAAACGACAACGCGTGCACGGAAACCAAAACACCCGCACCGCCTACAGGTGATGATCTCGGAGCCGTGCAAGGCTCTTCTGACGGAGATTCGCACGCGCCAGGGCATCAGCGAGGGCGCGGCGGTCGAACTGGGGGTCCGCGCCTACGCCGCGGTCAACGGCATCAGCGCCGCCAGCCAGGCAGATGCGGGGGGCGAGTAGATGCCGCGCTACAGAATCCGAATGGGCCGACCGTGCCCCCGCCCGTGTTGGTTCGCCGAGTGGCGGGACCGAGACGACACCATCCCCGGCGTCAACTACCGCGAGGGCATGGCCGCGCTGTTCGCCACGCGGGCGGCGGCGGAGCTGGTAGCCGGGCAGATAGACCCGATATGGATGCCCGTTGTCGAAG
>JADJRJ010000022.1 GCA_016712265.1 Gemmatimonadota bacterium
CGGAACCGCTGCCGTGGTCATGTCAGCGCACCCGCGCCGGAGCCTTGGCGGTGTGCTGCTCGTCGGTGTCGGGCTTGGCCCGTCGCACCGGCGGGTCGAGCAGGTCATGCACCGACTGGATCTCCCGACGGACATCGCTGCTGTCGAGGTTGGCCCGGTCGACGAACAGGCCACGCAAGCCGAGCGGTGCACCGGGGTTGTAATTGAACCGTCCCGCGCCGCGTACGTCGTGCCAGTACACCACCCGCGCAGCGGTGGCCCGCCACGCCGCCAGCGCCCGCATCACGTTGTCGAGGGCGTCGTCGACCTCGGCGCGTGCCGTCGACAGTTCCGCGCGTGCCGCGGTCTCCTCGTCCAGTGCCGCGCCACGGTAGGCGGGCAGCAATTCGGTCCACGACGCCTCCAGCGCATCGGACAACGCCTGGAACTCGATCTCGGCGGCGGCGACCCGGGCGCGGGCTTCGTCCTGGTGTGGGGTGCCGATCGCGGCCGCGGACTGGCCTGCCACCACCGCATCAGCGGCGGCGGCACGGTCGGCGGCTTCGGCGTGGCGCATCAGATCCGCCGCGCCGGTCATCACCCCGGCGGCGGCCTTCGCGCGTTGCCGCAGTTCGAGGAACGACTTCACACGCGCGGCGAGTGCCTTGTCGGTTGTGATGTCGATCAGTTCACTTCTCATCGCCGCGCTGGTGCGTCGGCTGCGTGCTGCTGCTTCGTCCATCAGATGTCCACTCCTTCGGCGCGTGCCTGCGCACGCTGTTCGGTCTTGCTGCGGTTGGCGTCGGCGGCTGCGTCTTGCAGCGCCTCGGCGATCTCGGTCGGTGTCGCCCATCTTTCGCCGCGGCGCTCCGCGTCGATCGGGTCGCGGCCTTGGCTTTTCAGGACGGCGAATTGCCCGAGGTTGTCGGCTTCGACGACGGCGTCGGGTGCCATCGCCTTGAGTTGTGCCCTGGTCAGCTGCGGGGCGGGTTTGGCCGCTGCTTCGGGGTCGTAGTAGTCGGGTCGTTCCATCGTTGTTGCCTTTCCTGTGACAGTCGTCGTTTCAGATAGACCACGTAGGTCTCGTCGTGCTTGAGGCGCTCACGGCCTCCTGAGTAGTTGCGTCGCGGCATCAATCACCCCCTCCCGGCGTCGGCGTAGTCGTCGGCGGGGGTTCGGGCCAGGTACAGCAGCAGCAGGTCGAGCGCGTCGCGGTTGTACGCCTCCACGTCACCGACGCCCTCGGCGCTCAGTGTCGACGTGCCGGTCAGGGTGGCGGCCATGTCCGCGCCCGGTGCCTGCCGTGGCCCGGTCAGGTTGGCGTGCATCGTCGAGCGTCCCCGCAGTACCGCCCCGGCGGTATAGGTCAGGACGCGCCTGCGAGGTCGGCGGGTGCCGAGGCGCCGGACGTACCAGCCGTCAAGGTCAGGCGGCGTCGTGCTGGTGGCGGTGAGGGTCGCCGTCAAGGTGGCGACACCATGCAGCGCGGCGCGCAGCTCGTCCGGGTCCGGCTCGGTCAGGCCCAGCCCGGCAGTCACGATCGGCCCGCCGCTGCCCAGGCCGGCGGTGACGAGGCTCATTCGTCGACCTCCCACTGCTCGGCCAGGCTCGGACGGCGGGCGCCGGGGCGATCGGTCAGAGGGTTGACGGTGTGCTCGCGGCAGGTGCCGCCCGCGGGCCAGTAGCCGACGAAGACGCAGCCGCGCACAGCGCAGCGGTTCACGGGTCCACGGTTCGGGGTCATGGCAGCGGCCTCCTGACGCGGATCTCGGACAGCGGCACCTTCTGGGGCCGCTTTGTACTGAAGATTCGGAGTGGAGTGGCGCTGCGGCCGGGTCCGGGTCGGGTGTGGGCTGATCCGTGCGAGCGGGCCTGGCCCTCGTTCGTGATGGCCGGGATGTCTACATTTGTAGACAGAAGCGCATTTCGCGTTTCCGCGAAGTCGATGCGCTTGTAGGCCCAGTCGCGGGTGTAGCCGAACTCCTTCTCGACGCACTCCTCGAACGTGGAGTACCCGCCCTCGATGGGTTCGGCGCCGTGCTCGGCGATCCACTCGGCGGCTTCGATTGCGTCGTCGTCGTGGCCGTCGAGGAATGTCGGTGGGCGGGTCATGATGCGGTGTCCTCCTGGTCGTCGGTGATGAGTGCGCCGCGTTGCAGTGCTGCCAGCGCCTCGGCCACGGCGGGGTCGTTCTGGGCGAGTGCCTGCGCCTGGCGCAGCCGTTCGGCGTTGTCCTTGGCGCGCACTGCCTGGTCGTGGCCGGGCGGTCGGTAGCCGCGGTCGTGGCCGGGCTGTGGTGCGGACATGCCGGGCCGGTACTGGTCGGGCGGTTCGGCGCCCAGCACCTCGGACACCGGCGGCGGGGTGTAGGTCGCCGTGGGTGCTGCCTTGGCCTTCGGCAACTGCGAGGCGGCCTGCGGCTGTCGTTCGCAGGCGGCGCGGGCCAGCCGTTCGGCGACCTGGTGGGTCCGCTCGACCAGTTGCCGGAACGTGGCGAGGTCGACTGTGGAGGGGTTGACGAAGATCCAGCCGTCGTCAAGTTCGGTGTGCCAGTGGCGGGCCAGGTGGTCGCGGTCGGCCTCGGTGGCCTCGAGATCGGGGTCGAGCACGGCCAGCAGGTTCATGGAACGGTGGGCGGTCAGCGGCCACTCGCACTGCCAAGCGGGTACGTCGGGGTGCTTGACCAGTAGCAGCAGGTCCTGATCGCTGTCGTCGTCGTGGGCCAGCGGCTCGACGGTGAACCCACGGCCGGCCAGGTCGGCGCACAGGTCGGCGAACAGCGTCACCTTGACGCCGTGGGCCTTGCACGCTTTGGCCAGCCGGTTCTGGTTCACCTGATCGGCCGGGTTGACGGTGGGCGCGGTGCGCTGGGGTTCCTGGTGCTCGGTTGCCTCGGCGTAGGCGTCTGTCGATGCCAGCACCACGGCGGCGGGATCGCTGTCGGCCAGCGCCTGCAGCCGTTTGATGAGCAGCCCGGTCGGCGATGACTTGGGCGCGGGCATGTCGGCCAGCGCTGCGCGCAGCCGGCCGGTGTCCCAGCCGTTGGCGGTGGCCGTGGCCAGCGCGTCAGCGAGATCGTCGTTGTCGCACTTGATCCCGGTTCCGATGGCGGTCGCGGGAACGACGGCCGTCACCATGTCGCGGATCTCGCCCACGGTCAGGCGCGGGCGCGCCGCGCCCTCAGGCGCGGGCGCGGTAAGCGCCTCTCCCTCCCTTCCTTCCTCCCTAGGGGTCGGAAGGGAGGGAGGGTATGTCCGCGATTCGCGGACAACTTCGGCGGACATCTCTGGCGGACAACTCTCGCGGACAACTTCGGCGGACATCTCCGCATCTTGTGAACCTGTCCGCGATTCGCGGACATCTCTGGCGGACATCTCGGGCTGACCTGTCTGCGATTCGCGGACATCTCCTGTCCGCGATTCGCGGACATCTCGCAGCAGTTGGTAGCGAGTGTGGCGTCCTTTGAGCGCATCGACGGCCAGCAGCGCAGACCGGTACTCGGTCGGCTGTGTCAGCGCATCACGGGCGCGGGTGAACGATGACACGTACTTGATCCCGGCCAGCCGCATGATGCCGTCGCGGCCGGGGGCGCAGGTGTTGCCGTCGTAGGAGTCGAGCGCCAGCGCGAGCAGCAGCAGCCGCTCGGTGGGCGTGACCCAATCGGTGGGGATGTCCATGATCCACGCCAGCGCGGGCCGGTTCTCGGGGATGGCGAGGTCGCTCACCAGTCCACCTCCCCGGCGTCGGTGGTGCGGGCCAGCCACTCGCGGCAGCACAGACCTGCGGCGGCCGCGGCGGCGATCTGCTCCACGCCGAGCACGCCGCATGGGTGGGCGACGCCGGCCGGGGCGGTGCAGACGATCGGCGGGGCCGGGGTCAGGTGGGGTCGACTCATCGGTCACCACCTGCCACCAGTCGCAGCACGGGCGGGTCTACGTCGACATGCCAGTCGACGATCAGCCAGCCGCCGCCCACGTGTTCCCACAGGCCGCGGCGCACCAGTTCACCGGCCGCGGCATGCCCGCCGATCTGCGGGATGGCGTCATCGGGCACGAAGCCGTCGGTGTGGTGTCCGGCCGCCCATGACCCGGCCCTGAGCCACAGCGCCGATGCTTCCGGCGACAGGCCGACCATGCGAGGGTCGGCGGTGATGCTCGCGGCGATCACCTGGCGGGTCTGCTCGCGGTTGAGGTGGCGCCTGCTCAAGTTCAGCGCCAGCGCCACCGTGCGCTTGTCGGTGTCGGTGTCCAAGTTGGACACCACCACGGTCGGGCAGTTGATCCCGAGCTCGGCGGCGATCGCATGACGATGATGTCCGTCGAGGATCACACCGTCTTCATCGACCTGGATGGGCACCAGGATGCCGTCGGCGGCGATGGACTCGCGGAGCGCGGTGTACTCCTCGGCCGACAACTCGGGCAGCAGTTGGAACGGTGCCTTGTTCACGTCCCACCGCCACGCACGCTCTCCCCGTCGGCGATGGTCACGGACATGTCGCAGGCAGCGCCTACAATGGAGGAGCGAACTGTGTCGTTAGTCGCCGCCTCCGCGTATCCGTCGCCGGGGGCGGCGACTTTCGTTTGCGGACTCATTGTCAGCTCGCCGCCTTGGAGAACTGGGCTTCCATCCACGCCACTACGTCGCTGCGTCGGTAGACCACGCGGCGGCCGACCTTGGCGAAGGGCGGGCCTTCGTTCCGGTGGCGCCAGTAGGCCAGCGTGGAGGTCGGCCGACGCACCAGGTCGGCGGTCTCCGGCGGGGTCATCCATTCATCCATGAGTCTCTCCTCTAATGCGGAACTCCTACACTTCTAGATGTAACTAGACAAAGTCGGGTCTGTCCACCACTATTGGAGTTGACCTATTCCGTGTTGGAGAGAGAGCCGAAGATGCCGAAGCGACCAGCAGGACTTCCGGGGGGCCGGATGCCGTGGCGTGACCGATTCGTCGAGCGCATGACCCAGTGGCAGGGGGCGCGCGGCTACTCCGACGCCGGACTGGCTGAACGGATCTCGGAATACCACCCGATGAGCGCGGCGACGGTGTGGAAACTGAAGAATGCCGACCCGCCGAGGGGCGTCACGCTCGACGAGGCGATGGCGATCTCCGCTGCGCTCGGGTTCGAGTCGATCGAGCAACTGCTGCAGTCGTCGACCGTGGCTGGCGTCGTCGAGGACCGGATCGTGCGGGCACTGGATCGGGTGCGGTACTACGCCGCGGGGTTTCCGGTAACGAAGATCGACGCCGACCTGAACACAGCCCGCGAGGCGCTCGCCTACGCCGAGGCTCCGCTGACCGACGATGAGGAACGCGGCCTGCTGGCACTGCTCGGCGAACTCCAGACGGAGACCGAGGAACTAGTGAAGATCGCGCAGAGTCGCGCCAACGGTGTCCGTCGCGAGATCAAGGCCACGAAAGACGCGCTGCGGAAGGCGAGCCGGGGGAGGGGAAAGCAATGACCAAGCGAGACATCTACAGGACGGTCACGAAGCGGACCAAGAGGAACCGCGCTGGTGAGGTCACCGGGCACGTCTGGCGGGCGTTGTACCGCCACGACGGACAAGAGCACTCCCGGCACTTCCGCGTGAAGGTCGAGGCTGAGAAGTGGCTCGACGAGGTCACCGCCGACATCGTCAAGGACGAGTACGTCTCGCCGTCCGATCAGGCGATCACGGTCGACCAGTGGTGCGACATGTGGCTGGCGACGCAAGCGGGCAACCGTGAGTCGACGCAGCGGCAGGCGAAGTCCGACCTCGAGCGGATCAGGGCGCGGTTCGGTCACCTCCGACTGAAGGACGTTCGCCCGCTCATGGTGACGACGTGGGGTTCCGAGATGAAGGCCGAGGGGCTGGCGGCGTCCACTGTGGCGAAGTACCGCCGTCGCATGGCGCAGGTGATGAACGCGGCCGTCGAGAACCGGATGCTGTCACGTAGCCCCGTGACGCGTTCCACGACGACTGAGAGCGACGACCAGGGCGAAGCGTTCTGGTACACCACGGAGCAGGTGTGGGCGCTCTACGAGGCGTATGGCGAGCTCGGAGCGGCGGTGCTGCTCGGTGCCTTCGCTGGTCTGCGCATCGGTGAGGTGTGCGGGCTGCGGACTTCGGACGTGGACTGGCAGCGCGGCATCATTACGCCTGCGGTGCAGTGGCCGGCACTGCCGCTGAAGACCGAGGAGTCGCGCAAGTCCATCCCCCGTGCCGCTGGAATTGATCGACATGCTGAACCGGCACGTCAGGCCGGGGTCGACCTGGGTGGTCACTGATGAGGTCGGCAGGCAGGTCGGGCCGTGGCAGATCCAGCGGCTTCACCGCGGTGTGCGGCCTGATGAGCGAGCGCGCTTTCACGATCTGAGGCACTACTTCGCGTCGATGCTGATCGCGCAGGGTGCCAGCATCATCGAGGTGCAACACCGGATGCGACACAAGAAGGCGTCGATCACGTTGGACGTGTACTCGCACCTGATGCGCGACAGCGACGAGTCGACCCGGTCGAAGGTCGGGGGCGTGATCGCAGCCCGCGGGGTCGCGTAGTCCCACTGGACAGCATGAAGCCCCGGTGCCGAGGGGAGGGTCGCTTGGCACCGGGGCTTCAGACTTTGTGGACTACGTGTGGACTACACCAGCCTCAGAGGTCGATTTCCCCCACGAATCCGGGCTGTTAGGCCTAGATGTCGTAGTACATCTCGGAACCGTCGTGGGGGACGAGTAACGACGAGTAGGTGCGAGTGTGCCGGTTTCGTGTGGGAAATGGGCTAGTCACGTTGAGTCAGACGCAGCGGC
This sequence comes from Gemmatimonadota bacterium, assembly GCA_016712265.1. Lineage (NCBI taxonomy): Bacteria > Pseudomonadati > Gemmatimonadota > Gemmatimonadota bacterium. Next base: position 6,761 of record JADJRJ010000022.1, read on the forward strand.
TTTCGGCAACTTTGTGGACTACGCGTGGACTACGGCACGATCTTGGCGCGCCGCGGCGACAACTACCCCGGAGGGAAATGCCGACAGCGGCGGTCAGCCGACGCGGCCGGAACCAGAAACGACACGCCCGGGGTGGACTGAAGGGGCGACCACCCGCCAGGGCCGCGGCCCTGCTACGGGCAACCACAGCACCGTGCAACGGGTGGCCGCCGACGCCAACGGTACACAGCACAACGCCCCCGCCACCACGATGGGCAACGGGGGCGCGATGCCCTCACGAGGTCGTCAGGCAGGCTGAGCGTTGAGCCAGTCCCGAGCGACGTTCACCGCGTCCGAGATCGTCACCACCCCGTAGTGGGTGAATACGTCGGACTCGGTGCCATCCGCATACACGTTGAAAGTGGCGCTCCCGTTCCAGATGACCACCATGTTTGACTCATCATCGGCGTACGCGATCACGTCGCCGGTCTGAAGAATGAGCATGTTCGTTCCCCCGTTCTCAGGCATCGACCAGACCGCCGACGTAGTCCGCGCCGCGACGGAACGCCTCCAGCCACACCTGCGCGACCAGTTTCGCCTGGTCGAAACCGTCGACCGACTGGGAGAACTCGGCCAGCGGGCTGCCGCCGTCGAGGAACACCGTGAACCGGTTCCCGCCGGACCACAACACCACGTAGTCGTCCTCCGCGGCCGCGACGACGACACCGGGCCGCAGCGACCCGATCAGATCAGTTCCAGTTGAGTAGGCGCGCATCAGCGCATCACCCCGTTTCCGTAGCAGTATCGGCTGGCCGGGTGCCTCCGATTGATCCACACGCTACGCGCCCCCGGCGGTCACGGTCAACGGTCGGCCCGAAGTGGCGCCCTCACGCCAACAGGACCGCGACGAGGGCCACCAGCAGCGCCACCAGCGCCGCCCCGCCCCCGCAGCCACGGCCGGCGCTGGCCTTGTCATCGAGCAGTGGCACCCCGTCGTCGTCTGTGTCCCACATGAGGTTTGCGTTCACGCCGCCGTTCGGGAAGCCCTCGAGCGCGACCTTGATCTTCGCCTTACGTCTGCCAGTGCTGTGCAGGTAGGCCAGCATCCGCACCACGTTGTCGCGGTCGCTTGCAGTCCGGCCCCTCGGGTCGAGCAGTCCGGCGTACACCCCGTCGACGTACACCTGGGCGGGGTCGCCGACGTTGACCGGCCGGCGCACCTCCGCGGCCGTGAAGACTTCGGCGTACTCGTCGCTCGGGCCGCCGTTGTGGCGGTCGAACACGGCACGCACCCGCGGCTTGTCTGGCTTCTCGATGGGCACATACGCCCCGGCGAACTTCATCTGACGACCCCCGTCGCTCTCGTCTCGTGCCACCCAGCCTAGTGCGCCTCTCACTGCATTGCGTCGCCGTCCTTGGCCCAACCGATCGCCCGCTGCCGCATCTCCGTTAGTCGGCTGGAGTCGGCGTCGACGCGGGCCTGCTCATCGGGGTGCAACTGGAGCCGGCGGGCGGCACGCAGACGATCCAGGGCGTCGGGCTCGTGTTCCTTGTACTGGTCGCGGACCTTGCGTGTCTCGGGTGACAGGCCGAGCATCCGCAGCGTCGCGTTCAGATGCGGCGCGACCCATCCGACCGTCTTACGCCACGCGGCGGGGTCGTCCTCGCTGGCCGCGGAGTCGATCACGGCCGCCAGTTGCAGCGCGACCTGCACCTGGGCCTCGTCCTCGGGTTCCAGGTGAGTGGCGGCAGTGACCGCACGTTTCACCGCGTTCAACATCGCGTGCTTGGAGCGTCTGGGCATCGTTTCAGGCCTTCCTAGAGGTCGATTTGAGGGGGGTGGGGGGCGGA